>CAZKOC010000190.1:0-4493 GCA_964554275.1 uncultured Weeksellaceae bacterium | reverse complement strand
CAGAAATAGAACTTAATGTATTAATGGGTCAATGCTTTAACAGAAGAATTGATAATATAGAAAGCATGAAAGAAGAAGCGGAGGCCTGGCAAGAACATAGAAATAATAAGGTATCGAAAATCGATTGGAGATTTCAAACTAAAGATGCCCGAATCAAACTAAAGAGACTTTACCCGAAGATTATCGGTTGACGTGACACTAGTCAATGAGAGATTAACAGCTAGAACTTCTCCCCAGTCAGTGCTGGATGCCACAGACAGAAGAACTACCAATCCAAAAGAGCGTCGAGCGCTTTTAAATTATTTAAAGAAAATAGTTATGGATGGCGAAGCTAGCTAAACGATTGCATAAGAATTTCGAATCCCAGCTAGTTTCAATTGAAGCAACAAGAAGCAAAATGGAAGGTTTGTATATAGCTGGACAAATCAACAATTCCGATATTGAGCATGTTTATGCAGGGCTATTCATGGAATTATTCACAGACTTTGAGGCGCTGCTTGAAGAGCTATTTTTTGGCTTATTAAATGGCAAGCTATTTACTAGAACATATCCGGTTGTCAAAAGAGCAACAATATCCCCTACGAGGGAATTAAAAAACATTGTGTTTGGTGGCAAAGCATACGTTAATTGGCTTCCGTACAAAGAGCATACTTTACCAAGAGCAAAATTATACATTGATTTAGGAGAACCGTTTTGTAGACTAACCAATGGGGACATTACAAAAATTACCAACTATCACATAATAAGGAATGCAATAGCACACAAAAGTGAAATAAGTTTGGACAAATTCAACTCAATAATTGCAGCTCTACCTCTATTGCCATCTGAAAAAACTCCTACCGGTTATTTGAGGAGTAATCCCCATATCGGTGGACAGACACAATTTGAAATAGCAGCAATCGAATTAAAATCTTTGACAAATACACTGTGTGCATAAACCAATACCACAGCCAATAACATCGCTTTCGTTTCGTCCGCAGGACGAGAAATGAAAGCGATGTTGAACGAAACCTATGGCTGACGTCCGGGCTGAAAATACATTGAATGCCTGCCCATCGCCGAGCCTTAAAAGTTGTACCCTATGGTAATGAAGGAGAACACTAAAGATATCTGCCTGGCAAAAAGAGATCGCGACCCCTATCGCCTCCACAATTCCGGCAACAACATCATGTACGGCACCGCATAATAGCCGTCCATTTCTGTGCGCAGTTTCTGTAAAGATTGCCAGAGTACTTTTCCACGGTTTTTTACAGAAATTCCCTATTTTTTAGTGATCTGCCAACAAGTCAATAGGTCATCCCCGCTAAAGAGAAGAGCCTCTTTTAGATGGACGGTAGTTTGCCTATCGCTTGTCTGATCCTCATAGAGTTAAGCATGAAATAAGGCAGGAATTCTCCAGATTGTTTTTGTAACTTGTCTGATAGAACAAATATTTACAAGCAATTTAAAAGGCTAAGCTTGCTTCAACCCGCAAGAGGGGCTTTAGCTCATGACTATACATCGTAAGAATGGCATATTTTGACTTCGCAGACAAGTATTTTGAAAGTCGGAAAGAAACTCATGATAAAATCAAAGAACTTTCTGAAAAAAGAAAACTTAACCTATTTGGCAAATTACTAAGCGACAAAAACGAAATAAACTTTATGTCATGGTTAAGTGAAATGAAGTTCGGTCTAAGACTTGATAAAATATTTCAAACCCTTCTCTATGACCATAAAATAAATAATCAAACACCCGATTGGCTTGTGAATTTCAATGGACAAAATTTAATTTTTGAAGTGGTCAGAATTAATCGCCATGAGCAGGAACTCTTAAACAAAATAAAAGAATTTAAAAACGAAAAGTCTCAGGAAAAAAACATTATTGCGACAGCAAAATATTCAGGTGTTTTAGATGGTCACTATTTCTATGGAAACATTGACAAAATAGCTAAAAAAGAAATCACATATAGGAAGATAATTAAAGATAAAAACTATTCGTTAATTATTTGTGTTGACAGTTCTGAGACAGACCTCTTTACATTTTATAATGACTTTCTGGATTTTTTCGTTGCAGATGGGAAACACGGTTATTTCAATAGAAATATCTCTTTTGGGAAAAACGTGAGTGCTATTTTTATACAGGTTCCATTTGACGGGTATAAAATCATTGTAAACGAAAATTGCAACAACAAGCTAAATGTACAAAATTTAAGCTTAATCAGACAGATGTGCGACTAACACCGAACATAACCTTTACTTTTAAGATTACACCTAAATAAAATCTGCACATATCAAATACTATTTTCTTTATGACGTACACAATAAGAGAACACGGAGATCTATTGGAAAAGGAAGCAGCCTCATTTATTGAAGCTAAATTCCCCCATTACGAAGAAATTTGGAAAATTTTTGTAGGACACAAAGGGAACGGGACAAAAGCTGAATTACCAAACGATCCCTATGAAGAAAAGAGAACAAAATTTGCAGAAAACAGTTACACGGTGCTTGAATCCAGTTTTTTTATTTACAGAATGATTGAAACTAACGTATTTATGTATGGCATTGACAACTTTGATGCTTATATGAATTTCAGCAACTCATTTATTTCATTTTTTGCTTATTTAGGAAGAATCCACGACACAGTTATCAAAGCATCTGAAGCGATAGAAGACGACAAAGAAGACCATAAAAAATTTAAAGAAGCTATCCATCATTTTTATGAGGTCAGAAATGTGGTTCTTCATGGAAAAAAGGTTCCCTTAATTTTAGATAGTTTACAATTTCCCAAAATGCCGATCATTTATACATCATTAGTGAATGGTAATAGCTGGCATGATAATTATTCTATTTGGGATGACGCAGACCAAATAAAACATTCTTATGTAGGGGAAAATGTTTCATCATTGTTTGACGAATTGATGCACCTGATCAATAACCGCTATGCGGCTCTTAAAGGTATTATTTGGAAAAAGCTTAAAGCTCACGATACCCAGTTAACATTTTCCCATGATGGGCCAACCTTTCCTGACACATCCGGTCAAACCTTTATTGTTTCTGGGAGTAGCCTAAATAATTGAATTGAAGAATATCTAAAATTTTATACTGATAACAAAATATGTTTGACAAAGTATTTATCAGCTACGCCAGGGAAGACGTTCAATTTGCAAAGAAGATTTACGAACATCTTGAAGTTAACAATTTTAGACCTTGGATGGACAAAGAGAAGCTATTAGTGGGACAGCAATGGGAACCGCAAATCATGAATGAACTCAGAAGCGCAGATTTCATCATTATTTTATTATCAAAGACTTCTGTTTCCAAACGAGGGTTTGTTCAGAGGGAATTTAAATACGCCTTGAAATACGCGGAAGAAAAATTAACCTCTGATATCTTTATACTTCCAATTAAATTGGATGATTGTGAAGTCCCGCCAGAGCTTGGCATCTTTAACTGGGTTCACCTTGGAGATTTTGAAGCCAGGGGAAAAATTATTGAAGCATTAAACGCTCAGCGAATCAAAATGATGGCATCGGTTCCAGGTGAGTTAATAAAATTAAATGACTATTCAGAACATATAGTTCACCTGGATGGAGAAATTAATAGTTTATTTTCGTATGAAATTAAATATCCAATATTCCGAGGCACCACCGCTGTTAATACCGACATGCTGAATGTAGCAATCAGGCATTACATTCATGAGCAAATCAGCGATTTATATCAAACACTGTTTAGTGAGGCCGGTTGGGATCTAACCGGGAGAGCGAGAGATTATAGATATGCATTTGAAATTTCCTACACAATTGGATTGGTTAATGAGAGTTATGCAAGTATCATGTTCTATGAATACACTGACTATTTAGCTGCACACCCCAATCATTACTGGACTTCAATAAATGTGGCCTTCAATCCAAACATAATAATCAGAAATCTGATTATTTCTAATAACAATGACTTAAAAAAATTAATTGAAAATTACAAATTTGATTTTGGGAATAAGGATGATGGCGAGGAAATCATAGAAAAAGAGATAATTGAAAATAACATAAAAAATTTCAATAGATATTCTGATCCTGGAAACTTTTACCCAAAAGATTTTGAGTATTTACTTATAGACGGCGAAAAAATTTTGATCAATTTTTCAAACCACTTACCACACGCCTTTAAAGCGTTAGGTCAATTTGAGTTCAAGTACAAAAAGCAAAATCACAAGATTGAAATAGTGGGATAGCCTGCAGCAAATACATTGCCAGAACCCGCTAAATTTACCTGCCTGTTACTCTCTTATAAAAACGGTGGGTTATTGCCACGATATCGGATAGATTAACAGTTGCCAGAAACACTATGCTTCATGGCGAAAATCACAGCTTTCACTCGATTGGAAAATATCTTTTATCAATATATATGCTGTTCCATTTGCATAAAGTAAAAAAGAAAATGGAGACGTAAAAAAGCCGGACTGTAGATTCTGGAACATGTTGACCCACCATTCTGTTTCATGTTGACCCAGCATTC
>CAZKOC010000189.1:0-4498 GCA_964554275.1 uncultured Weeksellaceae bacterium | reverse complement strand
AGCTCATCAGTTCCAATCTCCAAAAACAACCTTCAGGATTTATTTATGAACGCATCGGGAACCGTTTCCATCACTATTTTATAGATGAATTCCAGGATACTTCAACATTGCAGTGGCAAAACCTGAATCCTTTAATTGAAAACGCACGCGCAGATTCAGATACTGTAATGCTGGTTGGCGATGCAAAACAATCCATTTATCGTTTCCGGGGTGGAAATCCGGAACAAATGGTAAAGCTCATCAATGAAAAAGATGAAAAAAATATTACCGTAGAAAATCTGCCAAAAAATTGGCGGAGTTATGAAAACATTATAAAATTCAACAATCAATTTTACACATTTATAGCGGAAAATTTACCAAAAGAAGATTATAAAAAGCTTTATTTAGAAGGAAATAACCAGGAAATCAATAACAAAAAAGGTGGATATGTACAGTTGAATTTTATTGAAAAAAATGATGGAACAGAAATTTACCAGGAAGATACTTTAAATCAAATTCTGGAAAATATAAAATCTTCTGTGAGACAGGGATTTCAATACAGTGAAATTACCGTACTGCACCGAACCAACGCGCATGGAAAATTAATCGCGGAGTTTCTCTCACAGCAAAACATCCCGGTCATTTCTGCCGAATCTTTACTGGTTGCCAATTCGAACGAAATTCAGTTAATCGAATTATTTTTTAAGGTCATATCAAATGAAGAAGATTTGGCTTCGAAGGCACAGTTTTTAACGATGCTAAATGAGTTAGAAAAAATAAAAATAGAAGACTTGACTTCTGAAATTCAACTGATTTTAGAAAAAGGTTTAATTCATTTAAAAGATTATTTAATTCAATATCAATTAGATATAAATTTCGTTTTTGAACCGTCTCTTTCACTCTACGACTTTACCGAAAAAATCATATTAAATTTTGGTTTGGCTAAAAATGGAAACGCTTACGTACAATACTTTCTTGATTTTGTGTTGGAATACTCAATGCAAAATGAATATAACCTGAAACGGTTTTTAGAATATTGGGAAGAAAAAAAAGCAAAGCTCAGCGTTTCGATGCCCGAAGGCATAAATGCTATAAACCTGATGACCATTCACAAATCCAAGGGATTAGAATTTCCTGTGGTCATTTTGCCGTTTGCTGATTGGGGTGAGCGGGGTGTACAAAATCCAAAGTTTTGGGTTCCGTTGAAAGAGGAAGAATTACCCTTTGAAGAATTCATTGTAGATGCTTTCGGAAATCTGGAAAACGTATCACCTGAAATTGCTCAAATCATTGAAAATGAAAAAAATGAATTCGAATTGGACAATTTAAATATGCTGTATGTGGCAACTACCCGCGCGGTTGAACAATTGTATATCATCACACAAAAGTTGAAATCAGATTCAAAAAATAAAGGCGTTTCAGCTTATTTCAATAATTACATTCCGAATTCAGAAAATGAGGTTGTCCCGGAAGGTGAAAAAGGACGGATCTCAATTCCTAAAAAGGAAAAAAACGAATCGGAAAAAATCCAGTTTGTTTCTGAAAAATGGAATGAAAAAATCAGTATCAGCAAAGAATCATCTAAGCGTTGGCGAAAAAAGAAATCAATTGTCTACGGTGAATTGATTCATGATTTTATGAAATTCATTCATTCGGAAAAAGACATAGAACCTGCTTTGCAAAGTATTATAAATTCAGGATTAATCCAAAAAAACGAATCGGTGGAAATCCGGGATCTGATTTTCGAAATTGTAAATCATCCTCAATTAAATTCTTATTTCTCAGACGATTATCAATCAGTAAATGAACGGGATTTTATTAATGAATTTGGAGAGGTTTATCGTCCGGATCGTATTTCTTATCAAGGAAATATTTGTTCGATCATTGATTACAAAACGGGAGATGCGCTTGAAAAACATATTCAACAGATTAATCTTTATGCAGAAAACCTGCAAAAAATGGGATATGGGATCAAAGAAAAATTATTGGTTTACATTGGCAATGAAATTGATGTAAAAAGAGTGAAATAAATGCACGAAAATTTAAAACTCATATTACAAACTTTACCAGATAATCCCGGTGTTTATCAATACTATGATAAAAACAGGAAAATTCTCTATGTAGGAAAAGCCAAGAATTTAAAAAAACGTGTTTCTTCTTATTTCAATAAAATTCATGATTCGGGAAAAACCAGATTGATGGTCAGCAAAATAGCTGACATACAAACAATTGTCGTTGAAACTGAATTTGATGCCCTGCTTCTTGAAAATAATTTAATCAAAAAATACCTCCCAAAATACAATGTTTTGCTCAAGGATGACAAAACCTATCCCTGGATATGCATCAAAAACGAACCTTTTCCGCGCGTTTTCAAAACCCGGAAACTCATCAAAGACGGTTCGGAATATTTCGGGCCGTATGCTTCTGGTTTGATTTTAAATACTTTGCTGGATTTGATCAAAGAAATTTATCCGCTCAGAACCTGCAATTATGATTTGAGTAAAAAAAACATAGAATCGGGAAAATTCAAAGTTTGCCTGGAATACCACATCGGGAATTGCCTGGGACCGTGCGAAGGTTTACAATCAGAGGAGGATTACAGAAAAAACATAGAGTCCATACGAAACATCATTAAAGGAAATTACCAGGATGCGATCCGTTATATGACAGATTTGATGCAGGAGTACGCTGCAAATTTGGATTTCGAAACAGCGCAAAGCATCAAAGAAAAAATTGATTTGGTAAAAAACCACCAGGCAAAATCAACTATTGTAAATCCTTCCATAAAAAATGTAGATGTTTTCACAATTATTTCTGATGAAAGCTCAGCTTATGTAAATTTTCTTCGGGTAAATAATGGAGCGATTATTCAATCACATACTTTGGAATTAAAGAAGAAATTGGATGAGTCCAGGGAAGAACTGCTGGAATCTGCCATTGTTGAAATCCTGAATCGATTCGGAAATCATTCGAAAGAGATGTATTTACCTTTTGATTTGGGCCTCGAAATTCCGGACGTAAAAATATCCGTACCGCAAATCGGAGACAAAAAACGTCTTTTGGATCTGTCCGAACGAAATGCCAAATATTATCGTTTGGAACAAATGAAACAAATGAAAATCGTGGATCCCGACCGCCACACCAACCGAATCATGGCTCAAATGCAGAAAGATTTGCGGATGCCTGTTGAACCCCGACATATAGAAGGATTTGACAATTCAAACATTCAGGGAACCAATCCCGTTTCGGCCTGTGTAGTTTTCAAGGACGGTAAGCCGAGCAAAAAAGATTACCGGATTTTCAATGTAAAAACGGTCGTCGGACCTGATGATTTTGCGACAATGGAAGAAGTTATTTACCGTCGTTACAAACGAATTTTGGAGGAAGAGGGAGAATTGCCTCAGCTTATACTGATTGATGGCGGAAAAGGTCAGTTGAGCGCTGCATTAAAGAGTTTGGATAAATTAGGTTTAAGAGGGAAAATTACCATAATCGGCATTGCAAAAAGGCTGGAAGAAATATTTTTCCCGGGAGATTCCATTCCGCTTTATCTGGATAAAAGCTCAGAAACGTTGAAAGTGTTACAACATATCCGAAATGAATCGCACCGTTTCGGGATTACCAAACACCGTAACCGCAGAAGCAAGGGAAGCTTCAAATCGGAGCTGGAACTGATTCCCGGGATCGGAGAAAGAACCATTCAGGACTTATTGAATAAATTCAAATCTGTAAAACGCATCAAATCCGCCACCAAAGAGGAGCTTACCGAAATTGCAGGAAGTTCTAGAGCGGAGAAAATTCTGGCATTTTTTAAATCAGAATAAAGTTATAACGGCAATCCCGGAATGCCCGGTAAACTTCCCTTTGCGGTTTTCCTTGCTTCTTCTATTGCATTGCGCTTCACTTCGTCAAGCACTTTATTTAGAGTAACAACAAGTGTATCTTCCAGCTGTTCTTTGTCAGCCAATAGTCCTGATGCAATTTGAATGTCTTTTATTGTTGCCAGCTTTGTTAAAGTAATTGAAACTGTTCCGTCAGCAGACGTTCCTGTAAAAGTTTCACCGTCTAAACGGCTTTTTAAATCTTCAAAATCTTTTTGGACAGACTGTAATTTGCCCATCATATCCATTATATTTCCAAACATTTGATTTGTCTTAAGTTATTAGTTTGTAGTTTTTAGCCTAAAAATTCTAATTAAATATATCCAAGACATTCCCATGCAAGGAAGTCTGGTAAGTCCTGGGGGTCCTGTTCGGAGCAAAACCTTCACTGTTTTCCAATGGCTGCCCTGTCAGTAAAATCCATTCTGCGCCATCAAAAGGACAATATAATTTTATACCTCCCGCTACCTCCAAAGTAGAAGTAGGATTAGGACAAATATGTGGTGCATTCCGGTCATAAGCCCTAAATCCGTTTCCCGTATTTACCACTATAATTCCACGGGTCCCTGTTCCTTCCCCCTGCACATAAGCCCATCCGTTCGGATTTTGGAGATCACTGTACAAAGGCAATGATAAAT
>CAZKOC010000188.1:0-4550 GCA_964554275.1 uncultured Weeksellaceae bacterium | reverse complement strand
CCAGTATGGCAATCAACAGTATAGAAAGCCCTGCATTTCTTATCAACTTTGTAAGCTCCAATCTGAATTTATCAATCAACGAAAAACAAAGCCTGCTGGAAATTACCAATCTCAAAGAACGCGCTACCGAAGCGATGAAATTTATGGGGTTGGAGTTACAAAAACTGGAACTGAAAAACGACATCCAGTCCAAAGTACGTCAGGATCTGGATCAGCAGCAACGTGAATATTTTCTTTATCAGCAGATGAAAACCATCCAGGAAGAATTGGGCGGTGTTTCGTCTGAAGCGGAAATAGAAGATATGCGCCAGCGCGCCATAATAAAACTATGGAATGATGAAACTAAACAACATTTCGATAAAGAATTAAGTCGTTTGCTGAGATTAAATCCTCAAATGCCGGAACACAGCATCCAGAGAAATTATCTCGAATTTATGCTGGACTTACCCTGGAATGAAGTTACCAAAGATGATTTTGATTTGAAAAAGGCGCAAAAAATCCTTGACCGGGATCATTTCGGATTGGAAGACATCAAAGAGCGAATTATTGAATACCTGGCAGTTTTGAAGCTGAAAGGTGATATGAAATCACCTATTATCTGTCTTTACGGCCCTCCGGGAGTAGGGAAAACCTCTCTAGGAAAATCAGTTGCGGAATCGCTTGGCAGAAAATACATCAGAATGTCGTTGGGCGGTTTACATGATGAATCCGAAATCCGGGGCCACAGAAAAACTTACATCGGTGCAATGCCTGGGCGAATCCTTCAGTCCATTAAAAAAGCAGGAAGTTCCAATCCGGTTTTCATTTTGGATGAAATTGACAAAATGGGAAGCAGCGCACATGGTGATCCTTCTTCTGCGATGCTGGAAGTACTTGATCCGGAACAAAATAACACTTTTTACGATAATTATCTGGAACAAGGTTACGATCTGTCAAAGGTATTTTTTATTGCAACTGCCAATAATATCGCAGATATCCCGATACCTTTACGCGACCGTATGGAAATGGTAAATATCGCCGGTTATACTATCGAAGAAAAAGTTGAGATTGCAAGTAAATTCCTCATCCCAAAACAACTTCAGGAACACGGAATCAGTAAAAATGACTTGACTATTTCTAAAAAGGATTTAGAGTTTTTGGTTGAAACTTATACCCGTGAGTCAGGTGTGAGAAATTTAGAGCAGCAGATTGCAAAATTGGCCCGGTATGCGGCAAAAAATATTGCAATGGAACAGGAATACCAGGTAAAATTAGATACTAAAAAGATAAAAGAAATCCTCGGTCCGGGCAGAAACACTGATAAATATGAAACAAATGAAGTTCCCGGTGTGGTAACAGGCTTGGCGTGGACCAGGGTGGGGGGTGACATACTATTCATCGAGTCCATTTTATCCAAAGGAAAAGGGAATCTGACCATTACGGGAAATCTCGGAAACGTGATGAAAGAATCTGCAAGAATTGCATTGGAATATATAAAGGCACATGCAGAACAACTGGAAATAAAATATGATGTTTTTGACAATTACAATCTTCACATTCACGTTCCGGAAGGTGCAACTCCCAAAGACGGGCCTTCTGCAGGAATCACGATGCTGACTTCATTGGTTTCTTCCTTTACTCAGCGAAAAGTAAAAGCCAATCTTGCGATGACGGGAGAAATTACGCTTCGCGGAAAAGTACTTGCCGTTGGTGGAATTAAGGAAAAAATATTGGCAGCAAAACGTGCAGGCATCAAAGAAATTATTCTGAGCGAAGAAAACCGGAAAGACATCGAAGAAATCAAAGCGGAATACATCAAAGGATTGAAATTCCATTATGTAACCGAAATGATGGATGTTCTTAAAATCGCTTTGCTAAAACAGAAAGTGAAAGGAGCGAGGGTTTTGTGAAAATTATTGTTAATTTTGAATTAATTAAATTTTTAAATGAATGTCTTTAAAGTCATTATTTGCCTTTTATGCTTTATTAGGTTTTAGCATTTCATATTCTCAAGATTTTTCAAAATATGATGACTCTTATGGAGTATTTATTCTACAATTTGAAATTAATAAAAAAGGTAAAGCCGTATTTAATGAAATAGAACAAATTAAATGTAAAGATTGTTCTGAAGAATTTATAGAGAAGTTCAAAACAGAAACAATTAAATCATTTAATAAAACAAAAAACAAATACGAAAGTAATTACTCTAAATCTACTTCAAATAAGAAATCTCTAAAGTTTAATCTACCTATCATTTTTAAAATTGAAGATTTACTGAAAGAGTTTGAAATCTAAAAAATGTAATTAGCGCTGTCTTACCTTAAAACTCCATGTAAAAATAAATTCCGAAACCTGATTATTCTGTTCATCCAGACCAGTGCTGTGCATTTTCAATGTTTGCCCCTCACCTGTTTCAATGGCTTTTTGTAAAACTTTGTCAAGTTCGTTTCCCTGTTCACAGGTGAAAATGATTTTCCCTACTGCTTTTTTGGTAAAATTGGCTTCCAGATTGACTACCAGCATCGAAACCTGTTTTCCCGATTTCCGGATTTTATCGATGCACAAGATTCCGGTAGAAAGTTCAGCCGCCATTCCCTGAACCGCCCAAAACATACTTTTGAACGGATTCTGGTTGAGCCAACCGAGCTTTACAGAAATCTGTGATTTATTTCCATCAAAATAGTGAAGTTTCAGCCCCGCAATTTTAGCGATCGGAATTTTGAATATCAGCATTTTATTGAACAAACCTGGCTTCATTGTTTTTATAAATTATGTCATCAAATATAAATCTCAACATCTGATAATCATTAGCTTTTATAAAAAAATTATGAATTATCTTTGTGAAAATTCAAAAAATTAATGCAAACGACTGTCATTATTCTTATTAGCTTATTTATTCTTCACTGGTATGCGTCGTTATTTTTCCAGTCGATGTTTCATCATCGTTATGCCGCGCATGGAATGTTTACAATGTCTAACTTTTGGGAGAAAACCTTTCATATTGGTGCATTCGTTACCCAAGGCGCATCTTATCTGAGCCCCTATGCTTATGGTGTCATGCACCGTTTGCATCATGCATTTGCCGATACTGAAGATGACCCGCATTCGCCCATAATTGACAAGGATTTATTTGCAATGATGTGGCGCACACGCCGTGTTTATATGGATATAGACCAGGAAATTGCAGTTGTTGGTGAGAAGTTCAAAAAAGGTGTTCCGAAATGGCGTAGTTTTGACAGGTTTGCTGAATCCCGTATTACCAGATTGGTGTGGGTAGCCATCTATGTTTTGATTTTTATCTTACTGGATGCTCCCTGGTGGCTTTGGATTTTAATTCCGATTCACATCCTGATGTCTCCGGTTCACGGAGTGATTGTTAACTGGTATTCACACAAGTACGGTTACAGAAATTATGACGTGAAAGATACTTCTCATAATCTTTTCCCCGTTGATTTATTGATGTGGGGAGAAAGTCTACACAATAACCACCATAAGTTTGGTGGGCGACCTAATTTTGCTGTTAAATGGTGGGAATTCGATCCTCTGTACCCATTCATCTGGCTGATGGATAAAATGCGGATCATCCGATTCAAAAATAAACCCCAGACACAATTTATGTAATTGACGTCCATCAGTTTTCAACTTTATGAAATTGAAATTTATTTTTTAATTCAATTATTAATCGTAATATTGCAATATAATAATTAATTAAATGGGCGTAACCAAAACTGAAATATTTTCCGACAAACAAAACCATTTGGCTACTACGCTAAAAGCATTGGCACATCCGGCACGCATCGCTATATTACAGTATATCATCAGGCAAAATGTCTGTATCTGTAATGATTTGGTTGAGGAATTAGGATTGGCGCAGGCTACGATTTCCCAACATTTGAAAGAACTTAAAAATATAGGAATTATCAAGGGGAATATAGAAGGAACAAGTGTCTGCTACTGTATTGACAAGAAAGTCTGGATTGAGGTCAAAAAGGAATTGGATTCATTTTTTGTAGAAGATATCCACACTGACAAATGCTGTTAAACTTTTTTTTCAAAACATCAATCGTAATATTACAATATAATAAAAAATTAGAATTATGACTCTTAATCAAATAAAAGAAATTTTACCAACATTGGAAAATGTTGAGTTCCAATTGGAAAATGGGAATTTTGTTCCCGAACACTTTCATGTTACTGAGGTTGGAATAGTGCAAAAACATTTTATTGACTGTGGTGGGACTATCAGGAACGAAAAAATCGTGAACTTTCAGCTTTGGAATGCAAATGATTTTGAACACCGTTTGAAGCCTGGAAAACTTTTGAAAATTATCCAACTTTCTGAAGAAAAATTAGGATTGAAAAATGCAGAAATTGAGGTTGAATACCAAGAAAGAACAATTGGTAAATTTGGCTTGGATTTTAACGGAAATCATTTTGTTTTAACCGACAAAACAACCGCCTGTCTTGCGAAGGATGCTTGTGGGGTTCCGGCAGAGAAACACAAGGTAAATTTAGCCGAACTTCCTGAAAATAACTATTGTACACCCGATTCAGGCTGTTGCTAAGATTAT
>CAZKOC010000187.1:0-4553 GCA_964554275.1 uncultured Weeksellaceae bacterium | reverse complement strand
AATTATAAATTGCATCTGTTTTAATTTTAACAAAGAAGAGTTTCATTTGGCACTCACTTTGTAAGACAATATAAAAACAACTTAAAATGAAAAAGTTACACGCAATTATAGCGATATTTATATTGGGTTTTTTTACCCAATCGTATGCACAGGATTTTCATGCTTCTACGACAAAAGTCGAATTTGAAGCAGGCTCACTTAAACTGACAGCTAAATTTTTTACTGCTGATTTGGAAAAAGCGATTGGCGCGTCTACTTCCTCTAAGGCAGATTTTGACTCCAAAGCCAGAAGCTATTCTTCTTCTAAACTGACTGTTAAAGTAAACGGTACGCCGGTAACTTTGAGTTATGTAGGTTTTCAAACTACCGATAAATCGACACGAATTTATTTGAAAGCAGACAATGTTTCGGGCATAAAGGACATTGAAGTTAAGAATGGCATGTTGATAGAATTGTTCCCTGACCAGCAGAACCTGGTAACATTTGATATCAACGGAGTGCGGAAAAGTTTTACGGCCAAACAAGGAAATGAATCAGGAAAAGTAACCTTTTAGGCAGAAGTTAATTTTTTCAAATCCAGCCAAAAATCAGGGTAAGATTTTTCTACCACAGCAGGATTTTCAATTTCCAGATCCGTCAGAACACATAGCGGGGCAAAGCTCATAGCCATTCTGTGGTCATTGTAAGTTTTGATGCTGGGAGCTGTTGTAAAATTGTAAAAATCAATTATTTCAAGAGAGTTGTTCGTGATTTCGGTTATTGCCCCTACTTTGAACAATTCATTTTGCAGAGCGATCAAACGGTCAGTTTCTTTCACTTTCAACGTTTCTAAACCGGTTAGTTTACATTTCACCTTCAATCCTGTGCAGGTTACGGCAATGGTTTGGGCGATATCGGGGGTGGCATTGAGGTTTAATTCTATATTTTGAATTTCGAATTTCGAATTTTTGGTCAAAGTAATTTTATTTTCATTGAATTTTGTTTCGACACCAAAGTATTCTTTATAAATTCGAATTAATTCTGAATCACCCTGTAAACTATTTTGGAAGTAGGAATTTAATTTAATTTCCGTATTTTCGGAAAGCGCGACGAGAGAATAAAAATAGGATGCTGAGCTCCAATCTGATTCTACTGTAATCGTCTGGCTTTCAATTTCTTTTTTAGAGTGTATTTTAAAAATGTTCTCCGTTCGCTCAATTTTAATTCCGATTTCCTCTAAAAGCCGGATGGTCATCATCACATAAGGAAGAGAAGTGATTTTTCCATTCAGCTCAATTGTCAAGCCGTTTTGTAATTTTGGGGCTATTAACATCAGTGCCGTGATGAACTGGCTGCTAATGTTCGCATTTAATCCCACTAAGTCTTTTGTTATTTTTTTTCCCTTGATGAGCAAGGGAGGAAATCCTTCTTTTTCCAAATAGGAAATTTCCGCGCCAAGCGAATTCAAAGCATCAACCAAAATCCCAATCGGACGCTGTTTCATCCTTTCAGAACCGGTCAAAATAGTTTCGCGATTTTCGTAAGTCGCAAAATAAGCTGTAAGAAAACGCATAGCAGTTCCCGCGTGATGAATATTTATTTTTTTGTCCGGATTATTAAGCGCTTTTTTTAAAAGCCGGGTATCTTCCGAGTCAGATAAATTTTTTATATGAATTTGATTATTGAAAAGTTGGTTCAGGATCAACAGTCGATTGCTTTCACTCTTTGAGCCTCCGATAAAGATTTCATCCTTTGATGGACGTATAATTCTATGTAAAATAATGCTGCTCATTTTACCACAAAGAACGCAAAGGTTTCACAAAGAACACAAAGAATTATAAAATTTACTTCAATTTCTCATTATTGTTGTGCCTGTCGTGGTCACGTTCAGTTTTAAGGTTCAGTTTTTTATAAAATGCAGACTCCAGATCAACTCCGGTTTGGTTCGCTAGGCATAACACAACAAACATTACATCTGCTAATTCCTCTCCCAAATCTTTTTGTTTGTCAGAGTCTTTCTCCGATTGTTCTCCGTAACGCCTGGCGATGATCCTTGCTACTTCCCCGACTTCTTCGGTGAGCTGTGCCATGTTTGTCAGCTCGTTAAAATAACGAACTCCATGTTCCTGTATCCAATTGTCTACATCTGTCTGTAATTTTTGAATGCTCATTTTATAATTTTACAAGTACGACTTGCTGGTTTTCAGCATTTATTTGTTGCTTTTCAAGGTCTTTCATAGGCTTGTAATAACCGGCAGGTAAAACACTTTGGTTTACCTGATAAATAGTTGCCGCTTCTATGTAGCCATCTTTTTCTATTACTTTATAGACATAGCCGGCATGATTTCCTTCTAAAACAAATTGCTTTTCCTGTGGCAATGATTCTACTTTGTAACCTTCCGGTATTTTAATCTTGATGGTTCTTGAGTTTGACATCAAAGTTCCGAATTCCAACGGATAGCTTCTGGTTTCATATTGAAAAGAGCTTTTTGACAATTGTGAGAACAGCAGGGGGTTGATCAGAATTTTATTACCCAAAACTTCAGCTCCGGGAACATTTTCAAATTTTAAACTATAACGTACCATTCCTTTTTCGGCATTTTCATCTACTCTGAAAGATTCCACATCGAAAGTAAAGTTAGACAAATAATCTGATTCGAATTCTTTAGGATCATCTTTTCTCCACATATTGTCTACCATTGCAAAGTATTCATCTTTTGTTTCCATATAGGTCCCCGAGATGGTTCCGTCGGCATTGAGATTAGCTGCAATTACTTCTTTGGAGGAGCTTAAAGAATAATTGGTTAAAGATATTTCCTGCATGCTTCCGTTATTTAGAATTTTGAACCCTCTGTGATTCAAATCACGTAAAGGCAGCATGTTAATTTTACTCATTCTTTCAGTAGCATCCATGAGATACATATTATTGTTGATTTCTACTGAGGCAATCAGGAAATTCAGACTGGTAACAGAAGGAAATGTGTAGTTGATCATAAGATTATCAACCGTACTCAACACTACAGGATTTGCATTGATTCCGGCTTTTTGTAACATTGATATTAGTAACAGGTTAATGTCCGCGGCATTTCCGGTTCTCTCTTTGAAAGTTTGCCTGATTCCATTGTCAGCATACATGGATTTAAATCCGTTCCACGTAAAATTATTTTTTACGTAATCGAAAATTGCCTGGGTCTTTTCCAGTTGTCCGGGAATATTTCCTGCGATACTTTGGACGGTTTCGTCTAAAAAGTTGTTTCCGCTCAATTGTTTTCCAATACTTTCGTGGTTATTCAGGTCTTTTCCGATTTGGGGCCAGGTAGCGGAATAGTTTTCCGTTATAAAGCCGGGGTGACTGAACATCATTAATTCATATCTTACAGAAGCTTTTAAATTATTTGAATTAAGAACAAAAGGTTCTTTTTTGAGTGGTTTTACGTTTTCAAACAGATATTCGTTAACTTTTGTGCTGTACGTCATACCGGGAACCGGTCTTGTTGAAGTATTGTTTTTCCCGCGGACTTCTCCTCTAAGATCGGGGCTATACACAAAAAAATCAGGATGGAAAAATTTGAACTGGCTGTAAACCACAGGTATTTCCTGTTGAAAGTACCAACGGTCGATCTCTCTAAAGAAAGGAGAAACCACAGTATATTTATATTCCAGAACAGAGCCATCTTTTACGTTTGAAAATGTAAATTTTTCAACTTCCCAATTTTTGTTTACTCTTTCGGTAAACATATCACTTCCTTTTACCTTGGTCTCTTCTATTTTTCCTCCTGCAAGGTTATAGGTTACTCCTTTCAACCCTATGATTTTCTCACGTGTTGAATTGGGTGACCTCAATGGAATTTCCTGTTTTAGAAACTTGCCTGCGGTGTTATCTTTGTTGTAAATTTTGATTCTTCCCTCAACTTCTGTTGTAACATAAAATTTTCTTTCGCTCTGATTGAAATCTAAAACGATATCGATTTTTTCGTATAGAATTTCTGCCGGAGATTCCGGGTCAATGGTACTTCTTTCTTTAGATAATTCTTCTTTGCTTACCTTTCCGAAACGGTAGTCCTGGCCAAAAGCGCAAACAAATAATAAAAATGCTGAGATAGAGATAAAGGATTTCATAATTTTAATAGAGTTATGATTTATAATTTTTCTAATAATATTTTTGAATTGTCAAATGAAGAAATTTTTCTTTGGAATTCAACATAATCATTGAATTTTTCTTTAGGATATTTCCCGTCTTTGACCAAAAGTTTTCGTTTTACTTGTAAGGTGTTTCCTTCTAAGGCATCTACTGTCAGTTGATAGTGGCCGAACTCGGATTCGTAATTCACAGGTTCAAAAATTCCGTCAAGTTTATATTCTTTAGGTATTTTGATTTCGAATTCGGTTTCATCTGTATAACCAAATCTTACTTCAAATGGGAACTTTCGATTGTTATCCTTTTTTAGGTTTGTGCTCATCAAACCTGCGGGAAGTATATTTAGAGCCATGTTATTCCCAAAGATTTTGGCAAACTGAAATGATTCTAATTCAATATTTTTGGTGAAAATTGCTTCTTTGCGATTGTTATCAAA
>CAZKOC010000186.1:0-4581 GCA_964554275.1 uncultured Weeksellaceae bacterium | reverse complement strand
CGTGTTACGGTATTTACAGATTCCCAATTTTGCCATCTGGTCAACTGATCAGCCAAAACATATTGAAATTTAGGCATATATCTAACAGGTTCAGTAGTGTGCGGCAGTGATCTGAAGTTAGGTCCTATGGTTTTTGTAGGTGAAACTCTACTATTTACACCAGTAGTAGCATTTGTTCCCGTATCATTTTGTTCCCAGTTATAAACCAGGGCATCACCATCAGCATCTGTTGCTGTTCCTCTTAAAACGAAAGCGGTTCCTTGGGGGATGTTATAATCTGTACCAGCGTCGGCCACCGGTGTTTGATTGGTAAGGGTAGTATTGACCGCACATGGTTTGTTCTGCAGATTGTTTTGAATTTGTAGAACACTTCTGTAAGTAAAATAGTCATCAGAATGAGCCTGAACGTTATAAGATGTAATACCTGCATACCCCATAATAGTAGATCCGCTTCCCGGTTCTATATTTACACCTGTTCCTTCAAAACCGTGAGAGAAAGTATGATTTGCTCCTATTTGGTGTCCCATTTCATGTGCTACATAATCTATGTCAAAATTATCGCCTTCAGGACCTCCGCTGCCCGGAGAAGTATAACCTTTTCCTTTGTTGGCATTGTTACAGATACAACCGATACAACCAGCATTTCCACCTCCACCTGATCGATGAAATATGTGCCCTATGTCGTAGTTGGCCGAGCCTATCACACTATTAAGTGTATTTTGAAGCTGGTTTTGTGTAGTTTCTATATTTCCCGGGCTTGTGTATGGATCGGTTGAAGCGTTTGTGTAAACTACATCTTCGTTATTGTCCACCAAAATTAATCTTACGGCCAGGTCCTTTTCAAAAACGCCATTTACACGGGTCATGGTTGCATTTATAGCTTCCATTGCGCCTTGTACGGTTCCACCGAAGTATTGGGTGTATTCACCTGTTACGGAT
Organism: uncultured Weeksellaceae bacterium; assembly: GCA_964554275.1. GTDB lineage: Bacteria > Bacteroidota > Bacteroidia > Flavobacteriales > Weeksellaceae > Moheibacter. The sequence continues at coordinate 3,642 of CAZKOC010000186.1, read as the reverse complement.
TGAGCCAGCCTGAAGGTTTTGAACACTCCGACACTGGATTTATTGGTATTTACCAGCGCTTCGCTGTCATTAACCAATGCAGCTGTTTCGGGAGTTGAGCATTCAAATGGAATTTCGCCTTGATTTCTATGGCTTTTAGAGTCGAAAACAATGTACTTTCCATCTACTGTATAAGGCTCAATAAATTCAGATTTACCAGCTCTTAAGATCATTGTGGAAATTCCTTTTAATGGAGACAAACTAAATCTCAGATAAGCAGTTGGGTCGTCTATGCCGATACCTATATAAGAGCGTATTTCGGGGAATTTAGCTTGAAGCGCAGGAGCGAAATTCGATGCTTCCCAAACTTCAAACTGTTCCATTTTTCCTTCAGCATTTGGGATACTGATAATATTGCCGGGCAAATTTGAAAAGCGCTCCGGGGCATTTTGTAGGTTTTGTTTAAGTTGTTGCTGGTCCAAACTATAGAAAGCTGCTGCTTCTATGTTTAATTTGCCTTCTTTAACCTGAGATGCCCCTAAGCTGGTCTTCGTCCATTGAGAAAACCCTAAAAGAGGCACGATCATTGTTAAAGTTAATAAAATTTTTTTCATGCGTGAATGTTTTTTTGTATCATTATACTTTTGCTAATATAAAAAATAATATAATATATATGAAATCAAAGAGCTTTCTTATTTTAAGTTTGATTTTAATCGTTCCATTTTTCTTTTCTTGCCAAAGTTCAAAAAATGTGAGTTCGAAAGAACTTATTTCAAAAATAACTTTGGAAAAAATTACACTGGGAAGCAGTTCAAAATTGGAAATTACAAAGGATGAAATTTTGAATTCATCAACAAACAGAGACGGAGTGAGTGACGCTGTAGCTGGTAATATAACCGGCAAAGACTGGAACGAAATCAATAAATTGGCTGGGAAGTTAGATTTATCTCAAATTGACCAGTGGGAGGGTCCTACTCAGGCAAGATTTTATGATGGTGCAAAAGCTACTACCATAGCAATAGAAGCTAATGGTCAAATTTACAGCTCTCAATCATTTGATGAGGGCAAACCACCTACTGAGCTACAAGAATTGTATGACTATCTGGAGTCATTAGTGAACCAATAGCTGTCATCTGTGGACTCTTCGCCGTATTTCTTTTCCAAAGCAATTCTTTCTTCATCAGAAAGAGTTTGTTTATATTTTTCCCATAAATATTTTTCACGCGCATCGGGTTCGGTACTGTTTTCCCATGAGTAGACCTTTTTATGCGAACCGTATTTCCTAGTAATGATGGCAAAAAAGAATCCGACAATACCTCCTGCCAAATGACTCTCCCAGGAAATGGGATTAGAATCTTCTCTATAGAATTTTGGAAGAATTTCCTCCGGAAATATACCCCAAATCATACTGCCATAGAGGAATACAACAATTAGGGAAATGGCGATCAGGTTTCTTGATTTCTTTAAAATTCCACTGAAAAAAACATAAGAAGCAAGTAGATAAACAACTCCGCTTGCTCCAATATGACAGCCCGTGTGAGAATCCCATAAATTTCCAAAAATCCACACCAATAATCCGGTAAATATCCACCCGAAGATGATGATAAAATATGCAATGCGCTGGTAAAATAAAACGGCAAAAAAACTCAAAACCGCCAGCGGTATGGAATTGTTGATGATATGTCTCCAGCCTGAATGAAAAAGAGGCGCAAATAAAATTCCCCGCAAGCCTTCGACACTTCTTGGGAAAATACCATAACAGGTATTTTCTCCCAATCCCTGTGACTGTAAGAAGAAAACTGTCCAAATGGAAAATAGCAATAAAGCCGGAACTACGAATGTATTTTTAGGAAAAGGATATTTCATGCGTTCATTTTATTTACTTTCTTTTCCACAAATCGAATGGAACAGGTTTAACGAATTAATTTTTCAGTTGAATTTCATAAACCGTTCCACCTCAGAAAACCTGACAAATTTTCCAGATTCATTTTATCCTTTTCCAAATTGCCATATAAAATTCTTTGTCTGAATAATTTTTGCGATTCATTTTTGCAATTTGAAACTGAATATCTAAATGTCGTTTCACTTCTCTATAAGCCTGCAGTAAATTATATTTTTCATCATATATATGTGTGGCTTCCGAATTGGCTCCATTTATTTCCAATATAATAAAATTACCATTTTGAAAATCTTCCGTGGATTTTGATTTCACGTCGAACCGGCCATAATTGAATCCGTTTATCTGATTTGAAATTTCATTTATCTTTTCAGCTAATCTATCGGAAATTAAATGCGAAGCATCATAAAACATAGTTCCGCGATTGTGATTCCCGATAGGTTCTAAAAGGATTTCAGTCCCTTTTGGATAAATTATATCCAATTGATTTTCAAACTTTTTAAATAAGTAATCTTTTCTGAAATAGGCTCTTGTGTTTTTTTCGATAAAATCTCTCAAAGTTGAAATTCCGTCAGACTCAAATTGTAAAAAGTTTTTTCCTGTAATAGATATAATTTTCCCTGAATTTTCATGAGGAAGTTTCGCGTAAAACACACCAAATTCCAATGGTAAATCCAAAAATTCCTGCACGATTAAATCTTTTTCCAACGAATAATTTCTCCAATCAGACTGATTTCTAATGACTTCAACATTTACGCCACGCTCACCCAAATCAGGTTTTATCACAAAAGGAAAAGCTCTGCTTAAATCCTCACCATTGGGGACGATTTTCTTTATTTCATTTTTATTTTTGATGTAATAAGTTCTCGGAATAAATTCCTGTGGAATTTGTTGCAGGATTTCAAATTTTGAATAATCTAAAAATCCGCCGAATTTCATTCCCGGATTCACTTTGCAGAAGTATGTAAATGAACCTGACATCAGAGAGTTCCATAACCAATAAGGTATGAACGGTGCATAAAACAGCCACATTGGCCAAAACTCATAACTAAAAATTTTAATCAGCCGTTTGTTCACGATGTAAAATGGTTGAGTGTGCTACACCGAAATTTTTAGGAATTTTTACATAACTGAAATTATTTTCTATCCCGATCCTGATGATTGCCAGATGATGAACGCAATGCTCTATGTTATAAAGCAGTTCCCTTTCTATAGAAGAATTCATTTCATAAAAAGCATTATTTAATTTCTGTTGCAGGATTATCTTTCTTTCAATATCTAAATCGCCAATCTTTTCAAGAATAGTTTGAATTTTGTTAAGCGTAAATTCTTTGTCGTTTTCTGTTTCTGGATTTCTTTTTCGTTCGTCATAATTCACGATCCCGGTTTCTGAAGAATGAATCAGACATTCAAACAAATCCAAAATATGACGAACGTGCTTCCCGATGGAATTTTCTTTTAAGAGGATTAAAGGAAGACCATAGTCTTTAAGATTTAATTGGGATATTACGTTAGACATTTCTAATAATAATCCTTGCGATACCTTCTTCATCTGAACTTCATTAATAGCAAATGTAATAATTTCTACCTTTGTCTAAATTTATTCATCGTGTGTATTCTCAGTATTTTCAGTAAAACAAACGGAGATTTCATCCTGACCCAAAATCGCGATGAAAGCATTTACAGAAAAACTTCTCCGGGAATTGAAAAAAGAGAATTTTACGGACAAAAAGTAACAGGGCCGGTGGATTTGAATTCAGGCGGAA
>CAZKOC010000185.1:0-4652 GCA_964554275.1 uncultured Weeksellaceae bacterium | reverse complement strand
CCTGACATAAGTCCCGGTTCATAAATTTCAGCTACTGTATATTTGGAGAAATCTATATCTCTTTCGAGTGAAATCTTCACTACAAAATAAATGGGCGATTGCTCGTCTTTGATCTGGATCTCATCAACTCTGCCTATTCTCAACCCATTTACTGAAACAGGTTTAGATGGAGCCAGTCCGCTCACGTCATCATATTTTATGTAGTATGTGTTTCCTGATGCAAACAAATTTTTTCCTTTCAGAAAGTTGTAGAGTGAATAAAATCCTACCAATGTAAGAATCACTACAACTCCTGTTTTCACTTCTTTGGAAATTCTCATTTTCATTAAAATTTAGTGCAAAAGTAGTTATAATTTTCGGGTTGATTATTCAATGATTTTTTCGCCGTCGAAGGTTACGACAAATGCATTTTTGAATCCTTTTTCTTTAACCTGGGTCAATGTTTTCTGGGCTTCATCGTAGGTTTTTTCAGAGCCGTAGAAGTATTTGTATAATTTTCCGTCTTTGATCCTCAAAACATTTTTAAGTCCTGCGAATTTTTGGTCCTTGTCTTTGTATTTCTGATTGGATGTAAGGAATTGTATGCGGTAATTTTGTTTTCCCTGCAGTTTTTCATTGTTAGTGAATTCCGCCACAAATGCATCTTTGAATCCTTTTCTCTTTACAAATTCAAGCATTTCATCCCGTTCCGAAGCCAGATTTGTATTTCCATAAAAATATTTATAAGTATCACCGACCTGCACAATTTCTACATCTGTCAATCCTTTTAGCTGAGCAGCACTGGCGGAATATTTATTTTTAGAAACCAAAAACTGGATTTTGAAAGTTTTTCCGGGAACGGGTTTTTCTACCTCTTTCGGTTTTTCCACAATTTCTTCCTCGTCTCCCTTACCACTTTTATTGTCATATTCTTTTTTATAAACTTCAAACGCCTTGAATATAGATTCCGCCATTTCATCTTTTCCACGTTCACTTGCCAGGTAAACTCCTTCGTCATAATTGGAGATAAATCCCAATTCAATCAAAACAGATGGGGAGGCATTTTCCCGTAAAACGTGAAATATGTTTTGTTTAACTCCGCGGCTGGACCTACTGGTTTTCACAAACTCATCTTCTACCAATTGTGCAAACCGGATGCTTTGTCCCTGATAGGCAGAGTGCATAATTTCAAATGCTATAACTGCTTCGGGATCATTGGGGTCAAATCTTTGATAGCGTTCCTGATTGTCTTCTAAGAGAATAACATTATTTTCCCGCTTTGACACTTCAATGTTTTCCTGCATTCTTCGCATACCCATCACATAGGTCTCAGAACCGTAAGCACTCGTATTTTTTGCTGAATTGCAATGGATGGAAACAAACAAATTAGCGTGATTTCTGTTTGCTATGGATGCTCTTTCATATAGCTCTAAAAATATGTCCGAGGTCCTGGTATAAATTACTTTGACATCTTTGTATTTTTTCTCGATTAACTTCCCAAGTTTTAAGGATACGTCTAAAGTTATATATTTTTCATTTTCGACCACACCTTTTGCTCCTGAGTCTTTCCCACCATGTCCCGCATCAATTACAATTACAAAATCCTGCTTTTTTTGTGAAAAACAATTCCCTATGAATAGGAAAAAGAAGAGTGTGCTAAATAAAATTTGTTTGTTAATCATTGTTAATCTCATACTACAGCCACATTTTTTGATTACTTTTGACCCAATTTAGCGCAAAAATAAGTTTTATACTTTGTATAAAAGAGGATTTAAATACGTATTTACATTATTTTTTCTACTGCTTATCAACAGTAGGGCTTTTTCACAAATTGAACCTAATCAAAACGAAAAGGACAGTTCTGTTATTGCCGTTGACTCCATCAAAATTGATACCGTTCAGAATAAAGAGCGCTTAGAAGATGTATTGGCTTATAATTCCGATGACCAGATTCACGAATGGAAAAAGAAAATGAGCTACCTGCTCAGAAATGCCATCGTGAACTATACCGATATGGAAATCCGTGCCGACTACATAGAAATCAATTGGGAAACAGGTGATGTTTATGCTGACGGAAAGCGTGATTCTACAGGGATGATCACAGAACCTACTATTTTCAAACAGGCCGGAAAAGAATATGAACAGCACAGTTTCAAAATCAATTTCAAAACCAAAATAGGAATTGCTTATAATGTCAGGATCAATGAAGGCGAAGGAGTTTTGGTGGGGGACCGCGTAAAAAGAGCCAATGACAGCATTATGTACATCCGTGGAGCAGATTATACAACGGATACTTATTTCATAGAAAGAAAGACTGACGACCCGGATTATGTTCTCAGAACCGGCAGGGCCAAATTTATTGACGGAAAAAATAAAGTAATGATTACCGGGCCAATCAATATGCGAATTTATGACGTACCGACTCCTTTAACTTTACCCTTTGCTTATCTGCCTATGGGTGAAAACCGAAGCGCGGGGATTATCATTCCGTCATTTGGAGAAAGAACCGATGTCGGTTTCTTTTTAGAAGGCGGGGGATTTTATTTACCCATCGGGGAACATCTTGATTTATCACTTACCGGGGAGATTTACACCAAAGGAAGCTGGGGTGTTCATGCCAAATCAACTTACCGGAAAAGATACAGATACAATGGCAACTTTGGATTTGATTACCAGAAAAAAATTACGGGAATAAAAGGGTTGGATGATTATAGTAAAATTACTTCTTACGCATTGAACTGGAATCATTCACAAGATCCCAAAGCCAATCCCAATCTGACATTTAATGTAGGTATCAATTATCGAAGTTCTACGTTCTACAGAGACGGGATTAATAATAACAACATAATTAACGGAAATATTTACGACAATAACAGTACTTCATCCATTTCGATTAATAAAATTTTTCCAAATTCCCCGTTTTCCATGTCTCTTACTGCAAACAATAATTTGAATTTCAATACGGGAGATATGCAATTTGTGTTGCCGCAACTGACTTTCAATATGAGCCGTATTTATCCGTTCGCCCCAAAAGTGGGAAGCAAAAAAGGGCTAATCAATAATCTGGCGGTCGGGTACAATTTAAATGTAGTTAACAATATCTCCACCACTGAGGAAGACGCATTTACAAGCAGGATGTGGGACAATGCAAGAAATGGAGCAAAGCATAGAGTAGACTTGAATACGGGAGTTACATTAGGGAATTATTTTCCGGTAACTTTTAACGCTAATTATGATGAAGTCTGGTACCTGAAAACCATTGAGAGAGAATATGATTTAGAAGAAGGACGGGTCATAGACCATGATGTAAATGGTTTTGATTCTTACCGCCAGTTCAGCATGGGTACAAGCATCAGCACCAACATCTACGGGACTCTCATTTCTAAAAAAGAAGATGCGCTCATAAAGGGAATCAGACATGTAATTTCCCCAACTGTGGGATTCAATTACCGTCCCGATTTTGGTTCTGAGCAATGGGGTTATTATGACACTTACCGGGGAGCTGATGGCAGAAGAATTGTATATTCCAGATTTGAAGGAAGTGTGTATGGGGCTCCGGGCAGAGGTCAGAATGCAGGGCTGAACTTTAGCTTAAGAAATAATCTTGAAATGAAAGTCCGTTCGAAAACAGACTCCACCGGATTTAAAAAAATAAAGATTTTTGAATATTTGGATATCAGTTCTTCTTACAACATGGCTGCGGATGAATTTAAGCTGGGAGACATTAATGTTACGGGTATGACTAAGCTTTTCAATAATTTTAACCTACAGTTCGGTGCAAGTTTCAGCCCTTACAAAATTGTATTTGAAGACGGTCAGGAAAGAGGAACCGAGATAGATGAATTAGGCGGATTCAGGCTTATTAACTACCGTATAAATTTCGGATATAATTTTGACAATAAAACTTTTGGCGGAGGAGAATTGGATTCGAAGAAGTTTAAAAAACGTGGAAATGTACGTAATGAAAATTTCTATTTCGATGATGAGGATTATGCACATTTCAGTATTCCCTGGAAGTTAGGGTTGTCACTTAATCATAGTTATTTTCGGGATAATACCCGGGAAGGTACTAACAGGACTGTCTTAGCAATGAACGCGGCGATTTCGCCTTCGCCTTACTGGAGTTTGTCCACCAATACTTCTTATGATTTTGCAGAAAAAAAATTCTCTCGGGCAACCATTAATTTTAGCCGGGACCTGAGAAGTTTCAACCTCACATTCTCCTGGGTTCCGTTCGGACAATACAAAACTTGGAATTTCTTTATCGGAATCAAAGCGAGTATTTTGAGTGATGCCGTAAAATATGACGACAATTCTTCGAACCTCATTAACCAATCGAACTTCTAAAAGTTCAATATATTTGCAAAATGAAACAATCAACATGACATAACCTTTAACGAATACTTTTATCCAAATCATGAAAAATACAATCAATACAACAAAAGCACCACAGGCAATCGGGCCATACAGCCAGGCCGTTTCTATAAATAACTTACTGTTTATCTCAGGTCAAATCCCCATAAATCCTGAAACCGGAGAATTGGTTCAGGGAGGAGTCGGAGAAGAAACCCACCAGGTAATGAAAAATCTGAAAGCGATACTGGAACAAGCCGGCGCATCATTTTCAACTGCTGTCAAAACCAGCATATTTCTAAAGAATATGGACGATTTTT
>CAZKOC010000184.1:0-4661 GCA_964554275.1 uncultured Weeksellaceae bacterium | reverse complement strand
GAGGCAAATCTCTTAAATTTACAGCTTAATTCAAATTAATGGAAACTTTACAAAAGCGTATTGATATCATTTTTGCTTCGGATATTTCAAAAGATGATAAACTTCAGAAAATATGTCAATTGCTTCATGATGAAGTGACACATTACAACTGGGTTGGATTTTATTTCCGGAACGGTGACAAAGAAGAACTTAAACTCGGGTCTTATGTCGGAGCTGAAACTGATCACACGATTATTCCTTTCGGAAAAGGAATCTGCGGACAAGTCGCGATTTCCAATCAAACCTTTGTGGTTCCTGACGTTTCCGCGCAAGACAATTACCTGTCATGCAGCATAGAAACCAAATCCGAAATTGTAGTTCCGGTTTTCAAAAATGGGGAGAACGTCGGACAAATTGATATTGACAGTCATGTCATCGACCCGTTTACACAAGAAGACGAAGATTTGTTGAATTATGTTTGTGAAAAAGTGAGCGAAATTTATTGATGGAAATCATTCAAAAATACTTTCCCGATTTAACTGAAAAGCAAATTGAACAATTTTCTCAATTAGCGGAATTATATACCGATTGGAACGAAAAAATCAATGTTGTTTCGCGGAAAGATATAGACGAATTGTATTTGCGGCATGTCTTACATTCACTTGCTATTGCCAAAGTCATTACCTTCACAAAAGGAACTAAAATTCTGGACGTGGGAACCGGAGGAGGCTTTCCCGGGATTCCATTGGCAATTATGTTTCCGGAAGTTCAGTTTCATTTGGTGGATTCCATTCAGAAAAAGATATTAGTGGTTTCGGAAGTAACTTCTGCGCTGGGGCTAAAAAATGTAAAAGCCGAGACGCAACGGGTCGAGAAATTAAAGTCTGAATATGATTTTATTGTGAGCAGGGCTGTGACCCAAATGCCGAAATTTGTGGAATGGGTTGAAAATAAATTTGAATCAAAAGATAGAAATCAGCTTCCAAATGGTATTCTTTATCTAAAAGGCGGTAATTTGGAAGATGAATTATTTGAGTTCCCACAGGCTCAAATTTTTGAAATTCCGGCTTATTTCGAAGAACCCTTTTTTGAAACCAAAAAAGTAGTTTACATATCTGCTAAGTCATTTTAAATATTGTTGAAAAATAAAGTCAGCAATGCGGTTTTGTAATGAAAAATCCCTTAAGAATTCGTATATTTGTTAGGTTATAAAAGAAAGAGAAACGATTTATGAGTAATGGCACATACACGGCTGATAGTATTCAGGCGTTAGAAGGTATTGAACACGTAAGGATGCGTCCGTCCATGTATATTGGCGACGTTGGAATGAGAGGTTTGCACCATTTGGTGTATGAAGTTGTTGATAACTCAATTGACGAGGCTCTTGCCGGTCATTGTGATACTATTTCGGTTGTGATTCATGAAGGGAATTCAGTTACGGTAAGAGACAACGGACGCGGGATCCCGGTCGATATGCACAAAAAAGAAGGCAAATCTGCTTTGGAAGTCGTAATGACCAAAATCGGAGCCGGAGGTAAATTTGATAAAGACAGCTACAAAGTTTCCGGAGGATTGCACGGAGTTGGGGTTTCCTGTGTAAACGCATTGTCTGACCATTTAAAAGCAGAAGTCCACAGAAATGGTAAAACGTATGTTCAGGAATATGAAAAAGGACATAGTATCTACGATGTTAAAGAAGTTGGGACATCTGAAAGCACCGGAACGATTGTTACTTTTCACCCCGACGAAACTATTTTCAGTGACATAAATTACAATTACAATACACTTTCTTCAAGATTGCGTGAATTGTCTTTTCTTAACAGGGGAATTACATTGACCATTACCGATGAAAGAGAAAAAGCGGAAGACGGAAATTTCATATCAGATGTTTTTCATTCGGAAAGAGGATTGAAAGAATTTGTTGAATTTATTGATGGAAGCCGTGAAGCGTTGATGCAGGAGGTAATTTACATGGAGGGTGAGCGTGATGACATTCCGGTTGAGGTTGCGATGCGATACAATACTTCCTACAATGAAAATTTACATTCTTATGTAAACAACATCAATACACATGAGGGAGGAACACATTTGGCGGGATTCCGCCGCGCACTTACACGAACTTTGAAGAAATATGCCGATGAAAATTTCAATTTGGCAAAAGAAAAGGTTGAAATAGTAGGGGATGACTTCCGCGAGGGATTGACGGCAATTATTTCAGTGAAAGTAATGGAACCTCAATTCGAAGGACAAACCAAAACCAAGTTAGGGAATTCCGAAGTAAGTGGTGCAGTAGATAAAATCGTAGGTGAGATGCTTTCCAATTATCTGGAAGAACATCCGAACGAGGCAAAAATCATTGTAGAAAAAGTAATACTTGCCGCAAAAGCAAGGCAGGCAGCTAAAAAAGCCCGTGAAATGGTACAGCGCAAAAACCCGATGGGTGGAAGCGGATTACCGGGAAAATTGGCCGACTGTTCTTCAAAAGATGCTTCTGAAAGTGAAATTTATTTGGTGGAGGGAGATTCCGCGGGTGGAACTGCAAAACAAGGCCGTGATCGTCATTTTCAAGCGATTCTTCCACTCAGAGGTAAAATCCTGAATGTAGAAAAAGCAATGGCTCATAGAGTTTTTGAAAATGAGGAAATTAGAAATATTTATACTGCTTTGGGCGTAACGATTGGTACGGAGGAAGACAGCAAGGCTCTGAATATGGACAAGCTTCGTTACCATAAAGTCATCATCATGACCGATGCCGATGTGGATGGTAGCCACATTTCCACATTGATTTTGACTTTCTTTTTCAGATATATGAAAGAATTGATTGAGAACGGATATATTTACATTGCGGCACCGCCGTTATATTTGGTGAAGAAAGGGGCTAAACAGGAATACGCGTGGGGTGAAGCCGACCGTGAAAGGCTGACTATGGAATGGTCGGACGGAACCGGAAAAGGAGTCACTATACAGCGATACAAAGGTTTGGGAGAGATGAACGCCGAGCAGTTATGGGAAACAACAATGAACCCTGAACACAGAACGCTTAGGCAAGTTACGATTGACAATGCCACGGAGGCAGACAGGATTTTCTCTATGCTGATGGGTGACGACGTTCCACCACGCCGTGAATTCATTGAGAAAAATGCAATTTATGCAAAGATAGACGTGTAATTTATTTTCTGATTAATACTACTAAGAATGCCTTGAGAATTGTAATTAATTCTTGAGGCATTTTTCATTAAAATACTAAAAATTCTTGGTATAATTTTCTGAGAGGTAACCCCATCACATTATAGTAGCAGCCATTAATACGGGAAATTTTAGCATAGCCCAGCCAATCCTGAATGCCATAAGCACCGGCTTTGTCAAATGGTTTGAAGTTTTCTATGTAATAATTTATTTCTTCTTCTGAGAATTGATCAAAAGTAACTTCAGTAGTTTCCGAAAAAGTGACTGCTTTTTTTGAGGATTTAAGTGTTACGGAGGTAAAGACTTCATGAGTTGAATCAGACATTTCGGCGATCATTTTAAATGCTTCTTCATAGTCTTTTGGCTTTCCAAGCACAGCATTGTTGAGCCAAACCAAAGTGTCGGCAGTAATGAGAATCTCATCAGGATTTAATTCTCCGAAAGCATTGGCTTTATTAACGGAAATATGTTCGGTAATTTCTTCCCGGACCAATTCAGGCGGAAAAGATTCTTCCGCATCAATTTTGACAATTGAAAAATCAATCCCCAATCCTTTTAAAAGCTCCTGCCTTCTGGGAGATTGAGAACCAAGGAATATTTTTTTATGGTTTAATTTTTCGTGAAGCATTTTTTTGATTATTAGATGCTAGACAATAGATGTTAGAATTAAATTTTCATTCTCATCTCTATTGTCTAAAATCTCATGTCTAATTTTATATTGATTGAGTAGTATCATTTTCATCATACCACTTTCCCTGAACTTTCATGGTTTGCTCAATGATGTCGCGTACGCAGCCTTCACCGCCATTTTTTAGAGAAATATATTCGGAAATTGCCCTTACATCCGAAACAGCATCATTGGGGCAACAGGCTATACCTACTTCTTTCATAATATCCATGTCCGGGATATCATCACCCATATAAATAATTTCTTCGGGTTTCAACCCATAGCTGTACAATAAATCCTGATAGGCATCAAATTTATCACGGACTCCGGAGTAGATATCCGTAAGGCCTAAGTACCTCAACCTTTCTTCCACCATTTTATCCCGACCGCCGGTAATAGCGGCAATGCGGAATCCTTTTTTGATTGCCAGCTGCATGGCATAGCCGTCTTTGGTGTGCATCGTTCTGACCATTTCCCCTGTGGGCATCAGGATCAAACTTCCATCAGTCAGGACACCGTCAACATCCAATATGAATGTTGTGATTTTATTTAACTTTTGCTTGTAACTGGTCATTTTGATAAGTTCTTTGGATGGATTCTGAGAGCAGCCTGTATAATTGATTTAAACGTGAATCTTCTATAATTTCCAAGTGCTTGTTGATTATAATTTCATCATGTCTTCTCGCGGGACCGGTTTGAGCATCATAGGGTTTCATGTCCTGGACTTTCATGGCAGTTTCTTTAATCAACGGACGAAGTACATCGAAAGGCAAATCGTTGTCCTCACATATTTTATTACCGATGGTATATAAATGATTCACAAAATTGC
>CAZKOC010000183.1:0-4687 GCA_964554275.1 uncultured Weeksellaceae bacterium | reverse complement strand
CTCCTTTTGCCACAAGTAAACTCAAAGAATCAAGTTTAGATTTGGTAATGGCAATTTCTTCCGGGGTCGGATTCAGCTGAATCAGTATATGACGGACATCTACTTCCTGACCTCTTCTTTTTTCCATCATGGCGATGTGATACCCAAAATCGGTTTTAAACGGTTCTGAAATTTCGCCTTCCTGTAAATTAAATACAATCGCATCAAATTCAGGGACCATCATTCCCCGTGTTACTTTTGTAATTAATCCCCCGTTTGTAGCTGAGCCGGGATCCTGTGAATACAAAATAGCTTTGGTCGCAAAACTCGCTCCCTCTTCCACTTCTTTTTTTATCTGAGATAATTGATCAATTACTTTTTGTTCGTTCTGAGGAAAAATATCGGGATAAACTACAATATGATTGATTTCTACTTCTTCAGGAACATCCGGCAATTCATTTTTATACTGTTCATAAAACACACGGACCTCTTCAGGTGTCGCATCAATACCTTTAGTGATCAGGCCTTGTTTTTCCTGGGCATACGCCTGGTCCTTCATAATTCCTCTCAATTCCTGTTTGAATTCAGCCATTGTGTTGTATCCGAAAAAATTAAGGATTTCACGTTCCGAACCTTGTGTCAGGAATCGTTGAATGGTTCCGTCAACTTGCCGCGTTACCTGATCATCGGTGATGTTGATAAGTGTATCTTCTTTTGCTTTGGACAGTAAAACTTTGTCTATCAATATATTTTCTAGAAATTCACATTGATTTTCTATTTGGAATCCTTGTGCCTTTGCCTGGACGTAGTCACGTTCTATATCTGAATCCAGAATGATTTCACCACCCACAACTGCGGCAACGCCATCCAGTTTAAATTGACCTCCTTCCGGTTTAGGTTGTGCAAAAGCGATGACGGCGGCCATCACAAAAAGAACAGATAAAATGTGTTTATTTAATTGCATTGATTTTAATTTCATTATTATTGATAGCTTCCTTGTACAGTCGATTTTGTAAATCGCCGAGCAAATTTAACTTTCTTTTGTTAAGTAACAGATTTTTTATGGTAGGTTTAACAAAATTGTAGGGCGCTTCGCTTCCTTTTGGCTTTAATTTAAGAATTCTTACTAAAGTTACGGTCGAATCATTTACAATCTTTATACGTCTTCTGTTCAGTAATTGCCTCAAGTTGTCTGCTTCATTGAGAGTTGGGATCTGAGCGGGAAGAATATCAACACCATACCAAAGGCTGTCTTTATCATGGTAAGCATTTCCTGATGTCAGGACAATTTTCATCAACTCATCAAAGTCCTCATCATTTCCCGAATTGAATAAACGCTCTGCACGCGATTCATCTGATTTATTTACAGTCACATACCTGAACTGGATGATGTCTTTACTCAATGGAAAACTTTCTTTATGCTTCTCAAAATACGCCTGGATCTCACTATCCTGAACCGAGTCCTTGATATTTTTTTCAATCAGGTAATTATTGTACGCGTTTACGAGCAGATCCTGGCGATACTCCACCATCTTGTTATCGATTTCTTTTAGCGTGAGATCATCTATATTTTCTTCTGCTTTGTCAACAATCGCTTTCTTTTTCACCCATTCTTCTATATAAGTTTTTACCAACTTTATACTGTCTTCATCGCTTACATCTTTAGGTAAAATCAAGCGGATGTCTCTGTCGGTAAGAAAGTGTTCACCGTATTGTACTATAATTTTTTCGTCTTCCGCTTTCTTTTTTGAAAATTCAAATTTCCCTTTACAAGCTGTAAATACAATTGCTATAAAAATCCAAATCAGTTTCCTTTTCATTAATTTCATCTGTGCTTTTTAATTGTTCCTCATTCGTCAGAAATCATTTTCTTAGAACGAATTTATTTGGATTTCATTATCCTAAAATCTTCAATGCTGAATTATACGCAGATTCAAACGCAAATAAATCCAATCCATGAACTGCTTTTACACTTTCCGCGTAAGTAATTAATTTTTCGGTGGGAATATTTCCTACCAAATCGCTTTTTGCCATAGGACAGCCTCCAAAACCCTTTATAGCACCGTCAAATCTGCGGCAACCGTTTTGGTAAGCGGCGTCTACTTTTGGAAACCATTCGTTGTATTCCGAATGGAAATGCGCGCCGAATTCAATTTCAGGATATTGCTGAATCAACGTATGAAATAATTCACTTACATCTTTCGGGTCGGCAACTGAGGTCGTATCAGACAGATTGATTCTCGTAATTCCGATATCGGCAAATCTCCTCGCCCATTCTTTTACCAGTTCTACATTCCATGCTTCGCCATAAGGATTTCCAAATGCCATCGAAAAGTAAACCAAAAGTTCTTTCGGGGAATTTTGAAGTTTATTCTGGATATTTTTAACCGCTTCAAATGCTTCCTCTCTGCTCTTGTTTGTATTATTTTGCTGGAATTCCTCAGAAACCGAAAAGGGAAAACCCAGCAAATCCACTTTATCATGAGCTATTGCCCGCTCTGCACCTCCTTCACTTGCAACGATCACAGAAAGAAGAGTCATTGAACCTGATTTGTCAATTGCGTCCAAAACCTCTTTGCTATCGGCCATCTGCGGGATGATTTTCGGCGATACAAAGCTTCCGCAGTCAATCGTATCAAAACCAACTTTCAAAAGTTTTTGAAGGTGGTCAATCTTATCCTGGGTCGGGATAAATTCATGCCGCCCCTGCATTGCATCTCTCGGACAATCAATTATCTTGATTTTCTCAGTCATCATACTTCAATTACGGATTTCCAATTACGAATTACGGAAAATTAAATCAATTACAAAACTCCTATTGTAAATGGTAATCAAAAAACATTGTAATTTTACAAACTATTTAGGCAAATCAAAATTTGAAAATACAGTATAATTAATAATTCGTAATTGAAAAATAAGATGGACAAAACTTGGAGCGATAAACTAAAAAACAGATTTTTAAAATATGTAAGTTTTTATTCGGAAAGCATTCCGTTTCAGGAACAATTCCCAAGCTCGGAAAGACAATGGGATATTGCAAAATATCTTTTTGAAGAACTGAAATCAATCGGACTGGAAAATGTTTCGATTGACGATAACGCCTATGTAATGGGATTCATTCCTTCAAATATTGATAAGGAAGTTCCGACCATCGGGTTTGTGTCGCATTTTGATACTTCGCCCGATTATTCGGGAGAAAATGTAAAGCCTCAAATCGTAGAAAATTATGACGGCGGAAATATTTTGTTGAATTCAGAATTAAAAATGAATTTAAATCCTGACGAATTCCCTGAACTCAAACAATACAAAGGGCAAACCATCATCACAACCGACGGAACAACCTTGCTCGGGGCTGATGACAAAGCGGGTATTGCAGAAATCGTTACAGCTGCGGAATACCTGATGGCGCATCCGGAAATCAAACACGGACGGATCGCCATAGGATTTACGCCGGACGAAGAGGTCGGCCGCGGTGCGGATTTCTTCCCGGTAGAAAAATTCGGTGCCGAATGGGCTTACACCATGGACGGAAGCGAAATCGGCGAATTGGAATATGAAAACTTCAATGCGGCTTACGCACATATCACCTTCAAAGGAAAAAGTGTGCATCCCGGTTATGCAAAAGACCAGATGGTCAATGCCAATAAAATTGCCAGAGAATTTGCGGATGAATTACCTCAAGATGAGGTTCCGGAACAAACTACCGGACGTGAAGGCTTTTTTCACCTGCATACGATGAAAGGGAATGTTTCCGAAGCGGAATTGCAGTACATCATCCGTGACCACGACATGGAACAATTCAAAGCAAGAAAAGCTTTAATTCAACAGATCGTAAATGAATTCAAAGAGCAATACGGAGAAGATAATGTTGTATTGGACATGAAAGACCAGTATTACAACATGATCGAAAAGGTTCAGGAAAAATTCATTTCGGTTGAAATTGCGGAACAGGCTCTGAAAGATTTAGGGATCGAGCCCAACATCAAACCGATTCGCGGCGGAACCGACGGTTCACGTTTGAGCTTTATGGGATTGCCTTGTCCGAACATTTTCGCGGGCGGGCACAATTTCCACGGGCCTTATGAATACGTTCCTTTACAATCCATGGAAAAAGCAACTGAAGTGATTGTGAGGATTGGTGAGTTGGTTGCAAAATAGACATTAGATTTTAGACCCAAGACATTAGAAGCAGGTGGTTGACCACCTAGTTTGTATTTAAATCAATTTCATTATCTTTAAGTTTAAATTCATTGAAGATGAAAAAACTAATTTGGCTTTTACTCTTTCTGCCTTTAATAAGTTGGGCGCAGGAGGATTCTTTGGGTTTTAGAAATCAATCCATTTATGAAATTATGAACAATCGTGTGCCAAGTTGTTTTGAAATTAAAACTAACAACCTCTTATCACGTATTGTTCTCCCTCAGTTAAAGATTATAAAGAACCTCTGTATGTTGTAAATGGGGTATTTGTAAAGTCTGAAGATATTCAAAATCTAAATCCTAACAATATTCAATCTGTAAACATTTTAAAAAACAATCCAATAGGCTGCAGAACTGACAATATTGTGATTGCTATTGTAACAAAAGATTCAAATTACAAACCAACCGAATACGACCTCACCGTTTTAGATTTGGGTTATGACAGCTTTTTAAAAATGCAACCCGCGAAGGGAAGTTTTTCATTGAGTTACTTACAAAACAAAAATCAA
>CAZKOC010000182.1:0-4714 GCA_964554275.1 uncultured Weeksellaceae bacterium | reverse complement strand
GCAGTTTTGACCATAATTTTAAATCCTTCTCCCGAGGTAGAAAATGCAGTTTTGGAGAATTGCAGCATTGATGGTTATTCAACCTATCATTTACCGGATGCAAATGGAGATATCGCCGGAACTGCAACAGGGTTGACAATCACCTATCACACAACTTACAACAATGCATTTAGCAGTCAAAACTCTTTGCCTGATGATTATGAAAATACAGTGCTAAATCAAATCATATATGTGAGGGTGGAAAACGGAAACGGATGTTTTTCAATCGCCGAATTGTTGTTGACGACAGTTATGGTTCATGAATCCCTAAATGATATAATCGAGGAATGTGATGATCCGTATATGATTAATGATGAAACTGCTGTTTTTGATTTAACTGCAATGGATTCCAATATTGAAACCGCTTTGGGTGGAACCAGTTACAACATCTCATACTATCTTACATTGGAAAATGCCCAGAACGGAACAAATCCGATCACAAATCCAACCGAATTTGAAAACACATCCAATCCGCAAACCATTTATGCCAGAGCATCAGGAGGTAACGGAGGTTGTGCGGGTACGGCGGAATTTGAAATCGAAGTACTTCCTGTCCCTGAATTTGATTTGCCCCAATCTGCTGCATTTTGCAACAATGGCCAGGACATGATTTATCAGCTCAATGAAGATTTCGCGTCATATACCTGGACTGACCCTGATGGAAATATCATCAGCACAACTGCTGAGGTTACATTTGAACAAGAAGGAATCCATACTTTGGAAGTAACAGAAGCTGGAGGAAGCTGTCCTGCAATCAGGGAAATTGATGTGCTGATGGATATGAATCCTGTGATTACTGAAATCGATGTAAATGGCAGTACTGTTACTGTTTATCCGGGCGGTGCTACCGGTCCTTATGAATATAGCTACAATGGAGGACTGACCTGGCATTCTCACTTTGTATTGACCAATGTGCCGCCGGGAGTTCATACTATGTTGGTGAGAAGCTTATACGGTTGTATTTCAGAAGGTAAAATATTCGGAGTACTGGGAATTCCAAATGTGATTACGCCCAATGGAGATGGTTACAATGATTATATGACCATCAGAGGGTTAGAATTATATCCTGATGCAAACATCAAGATTTTTGACCGATATGGTAAAATCTTTATTGACCGGCCAATGGGCACTGAGTTCAGATGGGATGGTCAATATATGGGCAGACCACTTCCTTCAGGAGATTACTGGTATATTATAACCGTTGAAGCCGGTAAATCCATATCAGGTCACATAAGTATAAGAAACAGGTAAGCAACGGTTTAGTCATGAATTAATTCAACTACTACACGATGAAGAAACATATTCTCTCTACTTTATTATTGCTTTCAATAATGGTAGCAACAGCTCAGGTTCCTATCTCTATTTACCAGCAATTTCTAGGTAAATATGATTTTATCATGATTGGAAATACAATGAACGATCATCCGAATACTGGAACTGACCAAAATTGCTATCTTCTTACAGAATCAAGTGCTGATTTAACTTTGACCCCTGGTCAAACGGTTGAAGCTGCTTATTTGTATTGGGCAGGTTCGGGGTCATTGGCTGTGGGGGACTTAGATATTCTTCTGAATGGTCAGCCGGTTAATGTTGACCGAACTTTTCAAACTTTTATGGGGGTAGGAGCCAACAATCGTCTATTTTATGGAGCATTCTCAGATGTTACTTCGCAAGTGTTGGCTACGGGAAATGGTACATACACTATCTCTGAATTTGATTTAAACAATGTCATAACCCCTTCTACGTATTGCTCTAATGGAACTAATTTTGCGGGATGGTCAATTTTGATAATTTATCATGACCCTGCTACGACCGATAACTTAGTCAATGTATATGATGGATTTAGAAAAGTGGATACCTCTGAACCTATTGTAGATATCACTCTTACAAATTTAAACGTATTACATATTGTAGGAAATAAAATAGGATTTTTAGCTTGGGAAGGGGATGATAATATTGCTGTAGATGAAGTGGTCAGAATAAACGATCAAGCTATTAGTAATCCTCCTCTGAATTTTGAAACAAATGTTTTTAACGGAACCAACAGCTTTACCAATAGTGATGTGCTTTATAATATGGATATAGATTTTTTTGACATCAATGATTACACAAATATTGGTGACAACTCATTAAATATAAGATTGGAAACGGGTCAGGATGTGGTCATTATGAATAATATGGTAGTTGTACTCAATACACAGGTTCCGGATGCTACAATTAGCATGAGCCCAACCATTGGTCCGTGCGACAATAGAGATATTTCGGTTGATTATACTGTTTCCAACCTGATAGCAACAGATATCTTACCTGCAAATACCCCAATTTCATTTTATGCAGACACCACTTTGGTAGGAAGCACTGCCACGATAAATGATATACCCATTGGAGGTTCGGAAAACGGAACCATTATATTGACTATTCCTGACACGCTCCCCGTCAATTTCAATTTAATTGCAAAAGTAGATGATGATGGAGCAGGAAACAGTACCATAATTGAATTTAATGAAAATAATAACACAGACGGTATAGATATAATTTTGAGGTTCACTCCAATATTTAATGAAGCCGAACCTTTGATTATCTGTGATTCGAATGATGATGGAGTAGTCCAGTTTGATTTAGGTATCTCAGGACAACAAATCATAGGCGGGCAGCAATTCGTAAACATAAATTATTACGAAACTCTAACGGCTGCTCAAAATGGGACACCTTCAATTACGACGCCAAATAATTACCCCAATACATCTGCTAATCAGACGATTTATGCAAGATTAGATGATGGGACAGGATGTTTTATAATAGGTCAGTTTACAATCCAGATAACTCCCCCTGCAAATATCACACACACTATTCCTGATATGATGTTTTGTAAAGACGGACCTGCTGTTACAGGAATCCCCACAGATTTGACTATCCAACAACCCTTTATATTAAACGGAGAAAGTTCCGATGATTATACGATTTCTTATCATCTTTCGGAAACGGCAGCCAGGCAGGGAAATAATGCCATTCCAAATCCGGACAACTATCCAAACATCCAAAATCCACAAACCATCTGGGTAAGAATGATAGACAATGAGAGCTGCGTTCAGGTCGGATCATTTATTCTAAAATATAATTTAAATCCTGATGTAACAAATGAAGTTTTTGAGAACTGCAGCTTTACGGAATTCACTACATTTCATTTGCCTAATATAAATAGTCAAGTCGTTTCAAACCCTACTGGGTTAGATTTTACATATTTTTTGACTTTTGATAATGCCGAAGATAATATTGATCCGCTCCCTCAAGACTATACTAACATAGCGCCTAACCAAATAATTTTTGTAAGGGTAGAAACTTCGGATGGCTGCTATTCAATAGCTGAAGTAACGCTAACCACTATCATCTTGCATGAAGAAATAGAAAATTTAATCCAGCAGTGTGACGATCCGAAAAAAATAAATGATGAAAGATCAATTTTTGATTTGACATCTATGAATCTAACAGTTACCAATGCTTTGGGTGGGACAAATTACACAATAACTTATCACACCAGTATAGAAAATGCGCAAACAGGAACCGGAACAATATCCAATCCTATCGAATTTATAAATACTTCAAATCCTCAAACCATTTACGCGAGAGCAACCGGAGGCGATGGCAGCTGTGGCGGAACCGCCGAATTTGTGATCGAGGTTCTTCCGGTTCCCGAATTTGACTTACCGGAATACCTGGCTTTCTGCGATTATGACGAACCCAATTATGATTTCAATGAAAATTTCGAAACATATATTTGGAGAGATTCATCAGGAGAGATTATCAGCAATTCATCTTATGTGGAATTTGATAATGAAGGGATTTATACACTACAGGTTACAAGTGATGTAAATGATTGTCCTGCCATTAGAGACGTTGAAGTAATTTTTGACCATAAACCTGTTATTACCAACATAGAAGTTGATGGAAATATAGTATCTGTCTATCCGACAGGAGGTTATGGGCCTTACCAATACAGTTATAATAATGGCCTTACCTGGCATGACTATTTCATGTTGCAAGATGTCCCATCCGGTGTTCATTACATGATGGTAAAAACCTTATATGGCTGTATTTCAGAGGCTAAAATATTTGGAGTGCTCGGAATTCCAAATGTGATTACCCCTAATGGTGACGGTTACAATGATTACTGGGAAATTCGAGCGCTGGAAATGTATCCTGATGCTTATATTAAGATTTTTGACCGTTATGGAAAAATATTTGTTGACAGAAAAATGGGAGAAAATTTCCGCTGGGATGGACAATATATGGGCAGGCCGCTGCCATCGGGTGATTATTGGTACATCATTACAATAGAGGGTCAATCCATTTCAGGACATATTACCGTAAGGAACAGATAAAAAATAAAGTCTATTTTTGAAGAAAATTTCTCATTGGAAAATTTCAGAATGCAAGCCAAAACCTTTTTCGGTTTCGAAGAAGTTTTGGCAAATGAACTCAAATCCCTTGGTGCTGCAGACGTAGAAATCAAAAACCGCCTGGTAGAATTCTATGGTGACAACGGATTTCTTTACAAAGCTAATTACAGCTTACATACTGCTCTTAGAATTTTAAAGCCAATTTTCTCATTTTCAGTTAAAAATGAAATTCAATTATATGAAAGATTTAAAAAATTCGAATGGGAAAATTATTTAGA
>CAZKOC010000181.1:0-4748 GCA_964554275.1 uncultured Weeksellaceae bacterium | reverse complement strand
AAAGCATGAAGTTTCCTGTGGAAAAGGTGACCGATTCGGGAAACCCGAATGTAGCAATCATCGAACGAGGAACAATGTTGGGGTATGGAGATCTGGTAGTGGATTATCGCGGGATTCCGGTGATGCAAGATTATGCACCGGTAATTTTGGATATTACACATTCGTTACAGCAACCGAATCAGGCAAGCGGCGTGACAGGAGGGAAGCCTGAGCTTATTGAAACTATTGCCAAAGCCGGAATCGCAGTCGGTGCAGATGGGGTTTTTATTGAAACGCATCCTGATCCGAAAAATGCCAAAAGCGACGGAGCAAACATGCTTCAGTTGGATTTGCTGGAAGATTTATTAAGAAAATTGGTGAGAGTGAGAGAAGCGATTCTTTAATTTTCGATATTTCCTTTGCGTTATGCTAAATTATGCATAGGAACTACAAGGGTTTTACAAAATACACGCTTAACTATACTAACTTCTCGCTTATTTCGTAATCATTCAACATATAGGAAGTATAGTTCTGTACTTTCCCATTTTGAAAATAGAAATCAATTCGTCCGAGATATAACCCGGCCCAACCGACCTGATTGATCAAAACAGTTTCTCCTTTTAGATTCTGATATTTTTGCGGTTCCGGCAAAAAAGTATGCGTATGCCCTCCGATGATTAAATCGATTCCCGAAGTTTTCTGCGCCAGATGGATGTCACAAACCCTATCCGGTTCATTTTGAAACTGATAACCTAAATGTGAAAGACAAATCACCAGATCACATTTCTTTTCTTCACGGAGAATCCGGGTCATATCATGCGCAATTTCAATCGGATCGAGATATTTTGTTTCCTCATACATATCTTTCCCAACTAGCCCTTCCAGCTCGATTCCCAATCCAAAAATGCCAATTCGAAGTCCATCTTTTTTATAAACCTGACTGGGTTTAAATTTTCCGTCTAAAATCGTATCTGAAAAATCATAATTGGAACAAATTATATCGAATCCGGCGTTCGGAAGTTGATTTTTGATTCCCTGCAAGCCATTGTCAAATTCGTGGTTTCCGATTGTGGAAGCATCATATCCCATTTTGGTCATCAATTTATATTCCAGTTCTCCACCATAAAAATTAAAGTAAGGAGTTCCCTGAAAAACATCACCGGCATCCAATAAAAGTACATTTGATTCTTCCTTCCGGATTTTATGAATTAACGAAGCACGACGTGCGAATCCGCCTTTATTGGAAGTTCGTTCATCGCTTGAAACTTCAAAAGGTTCAATACGGGAATGCTGGTCATTGGTATGTAAAATGGTGATTTTCTTGACCGGATTCAAGTCAGTGGCCAATACATCCACAGTGGGAATCATTGTCAATAATGAAGCAGCTCCTGCTTTTTTTATAAATTCTCTTCTGGTTTCCATTTTATAAATTTTGAATGAATGGGTTAATGAATGATCAAATGATTATGAACTGATTATTTCAAAATCCGCTGATCTAAATTAACTTTTATAGTGTCATGCTTTTCGAAATACAGCAACATCAGATCACGTAATTTGATATCTAAAAATTCCATTTTCACAGGATCTGAAAAAAAATACATCTGATCGCCGCCTTTTTGTAAATAATCATTTGTTACAACTGTATAGGTCTGATTTTTGTTGAACCTCTGCCCGTTTATTTCGATAGAATCATCATCATCGGGGCTGAATTTAATTCCTGAAATCGGATGTCCCTTATCAGATTCCGAAAGAAATTTAATCATTTCCAAAACTTTTTCTCCACTTAACGTAACCACCAATGCCTGGTTTTCAAAAGGCATCAACTCATAAACATTTTTTACAGTTAAATCCCCTTTCGTAAAAGTCCGGCGGATTCCTCCGTGATTGAGTAAGCACACATCTATTTTCTGATTGTGTAATTTTTCATAAATCAGGTTTGATTCTTCCAAAACCATATCACAATTCAAATTTGCCAATGGACTGTTGAATCCGTTTTTATCTAAATCGATCGGTGTATAAGAAATCACACGATTCATTTCGTCATCGAGTTTTTCTTTGTAAGGTTTTATAATTTCATTCAAAGTTTCATCTTCCTGAAAATATTCATCAATAAAAGAATTGGCATTGTATTCAGATTTATTGACCTGATAAATTTGCCGGGAACATGAGCTGAAAAAAATCAGCAGTAAAATGGATGAAATATATTTCGTGAAGCGCATTGAATTGACTAATTTTGATTCGATTGAATTTCTCATTTATTGAATAAACAAATTTGAGAAAAGTTTTTAGTTTACTGATTAAATTCAAATTAAATTTAAGTTTAATCAAGACTTAGTTTACATCTAAATCACGGAAATAAATAAAATTAAAAAGTAACATTATAATTTAGCATCATGAATCAATTGACAGGAACCGGAATTGCATTGATAACACCTTTTCATGAAGACGGAAGTATTGACTTTTCCGCATTGGAAAAATTAGTGGAATACAGTATAAAAGGCGGGGTTGAATATTTAGTTTGTTTGGGTACAACGGCCGAAACACCAACGCTGACAAAAGATGAAAAAAAACAAATCGTTTCCGTAATGAAATCTGCAAATGCCGGAAGGTTGCCATTGGTTTTAGGAATCGGCGGAAACAATACCGAGGAAGTAAAAACCGAATTTAAAGAAACCGATTTGTCAGATTTTGTCGCAGTTTTGTCAGCTTCTCCGGCATATAACAAGCCTAATCAGGAGGGGATTTACCAGCATTACAAAGCTTTGGTAGAAAATACCGATGCCGAAATTATTTTGTACAACGTGCCGGGAAGAACCGGCTCCAACATAAATCCGGAAACGACCTTGCGTTTGGCAAATGACTTCAAAAACATAATTGCGATTAAGGAAGCTTCTCCTAACTTTTCACAAAGCACAGAAATTTTAAAGGACAAGCCGGAAAATTTCGTGGTGATTTCTGGTGATGATGAATTTGGATTACCGATGACTTTAGCCGGTGGAAAAGGTGTGATTTCTGTTATAGCTCAAGGCTTACCGGAAGAATATACGGAAATGATTCGCCTAGGTCTAAACAGAAAAGCAGATGAGGCATACAATTTGCATTATAAATTGATGGACATAACCCGTTCTATTTATATAGAGGGAAATCCTTGCGGGATCAAATCGTTACTTTACCACAAAGGAATTTGCAAGCCTTACACAAGATTACCGCTGGTTCCGGCAAGTGAGAATTTATCGGGAAAAATTAAATCGTTGTTAGAAAAATTAAATTAAAAACAGAAAATCATGATCAAACAAAGCATAATTGACGCATTGAACAATCAGGTGGAAGCGGAAGCTGGAGCTTCACAGCTTTATCTTGCCATGGCTTCCTGGGCTGATTCCCGTGGGTTGGAAGGTGTTTCAGAATTTTTATTTACCCACTCAGATGAAGAAAGAATGCACATGCTGAAGTTGGTTCGCTTCATCAACGAACGTGGCGGAACTGCTATCATTCCGTCTTTACATATGCCAAAACAGGATTTCACAAATCTTCATGAAGTTTTCCAAATGGTTTTGGATCATGAAGTAAAAGTTTCGGAACAAATCAATCAAATTGTTGATTTGACATTGGCTGAAAAGGATTACACCACGCACAATTTTTTACAATGGTACGTTTCGGAACAAATTGAAGAGGAACGTTTGGCAAGGATTATTTTAGATAAATTAAAATTAATCGGGGACGATAAAGGAGGTATGTACTTGTTTGACAGGGATATATCAACATTCAACACTCCCAAATAATTTTATAAATCATTAACACTTTGCCACCGGCATTTATCTTATGTTTGTGGCAATATTTTTATACCTTTGCAAAATGTTTAAAAAATTAGGAGTACTAATAATTGTTTTGATGTTGGTTGTTTCTTGTAACAGACGTTATGAGGCAGCAGTGAAAAGTACTGACAAGGATTTGATTTTAAAGACTGCAAATGAATTCTTTGCAGAAGGCAAGTGGGCTTATGCTGTTGAATTATATTCAAAAGTAGCCTCTTCGTTTTCAGGAACAGAAGAAGCTGCCAACATACTTTACAACAGTGCTGAAGCAAATTTTCAGGATAAAAATTACCGGTTGGCCGCACACCAGTTCAAGAATTTTTATGTAACCAATCCGGCTGATCCAAGAGCCGAAGATGCCGCCTACAAATCTGCATATGCTTATTATACCGATTCGCCAAAATACAACTTAGACCAGACCAGTACACATAGTGCGATGAACGAGCTTCAATCATTCATCAATATGTTTCCTGAATCGCCCAAAGTTGAACAGGCAAACGGTTATATCAATGAACTGAGACAAAAATTAGAACGAAAAGCATTTGAAATTGCTAAAATCTATCATAAAACGCTGAAATTTAAAGCAGCGGCGATTGCTTTTGACAATATGCTGGATGATTATCCGGATACTAAATACCGTGAGGAAGCAATGATGTATTCTTTGCGTTCAAAATATGAACTTGCTGTAAATTACAGCCGGTTTGAAACAGAAGAATTAAGACTGCAAAACACGATCACACAGCATAAATTGCTTATGAAAGCGTTTCCGGACACAAAATTCAAAGATGAGGCGGATAAACTTCTGAAAAAAACAGAAGAAACCCTGACCAAACACAAAGAACTCGCTGCCAAAATCGAAGAAAATAAAAAAGCGGCGGCAAATAAAGCCCAATCTTAAATAGAAATTTAATTACAAATTATAATTTATCCACTATGAACTTCAAAGACATAGAC
>CAZKOC010000180.1:0-4754 GCA_964554275.1 uncultured Weeksellaceae bacterium | reverse complement strand
TTTGCGGTCGATCAGTTCAATTCAATTGAAGCAAATTGTAACTGTGATATTACAATCATTCCTTCAGAAATCTCAAAAGTCGTGGTGGAATCTCATCAGAATTTAATTGAAAATTTGGAATTGAATTCAAAAAGAGGTGAATTGATCATCAAAGAAAAAAAGAATGTCGGAAAATATGATTTGTACAATATCAATATATATTCTCCTTCGAATTTAAATGAAATCGAATTGAACAATCAGTCAAAAATGAAGGTTTCGGGAACTATCAAAGCCGATAAATTTAAAATTGAGGTGAACGATCAATCCACTATCGGTCAAACATATGTAGATATCAAAAACTTTGAATTGGATTTATCAAACCAAACCCATGTAACCATTAGCGGAACTGTAATCAACCTGGATTTGGATGCTTCCGATGAATCTAATGCAAATTTGGCTGAACTACAGGCAGTAGAAATAGATTTTGAAGTAAAAAATAACGCCAACGTTTCAATTTATGCCCTGAAAGACTTATCTGGAAAAGCATCTGACAATGCTCAGGTATCTTACAAAGGTGACCCGAATAAAAACACAAAAGAAACCGGCAGCGCAATGATTAATAAAAAGTAACCCTCTATGAACAATGCACTTGAAAGGGCTCAAATATGGTTGAGCCAGGAATACGATGAAGATACAAGAAATGAAGTTCAAAATTTAATGGATACCAATACTACGGAATTAGAAGATGCCTTTTACCGTGATTTGGAATTCGGGACTGGCGGCATGCGCGGTATTATGGGAACCGGAACCAACAGAATCAATAAATACACACTCGGAGCTGCTACGCAAGGTTTGGCCAATTATCTCAAAAAAGAATTCTCCGGGAAGGAAAAATCAGTAGCAATTGCTTACGACGTGCGTCATAATTCAGAATTGTTTGCCCGGATAGTTTCCGATATTCTAACCGGAAATGCCATAAAAGTTTATCTTTTCGAAAGTTTTCGTCCAACGCCTGAACTTTCATTTGCCGTTCGCCATTTGGGCTGCGATGCCGGAATCGTTTTGACTGCTTCGCACAATCCGCCTGAATACAACGGATACAAAGTTTACTGGAACGACGGCGGACAAATTGTCCCTCCACAGGACACGGCAATTATCAATGAGGTAAACAATGTGAAACCAAGTGAAATCCTGTTCAACGGCAATGATAAATTATTGAATGTGATCGGGAAAGAAATTGATAACGCATTTATAGATGCCTGTGTAAAAAATGCTTCTTTTACAGATAAAGGAAAAAGTGATTTGAATATCGTTTTCACTTCTATTCACGGAACTTCTATTGCGATAATTCCTGAAGCTTTGAAACGTGCCGGCTTTACGAATGTTCATATTGTAGAAGAACAAGCTGTTCCAAGCGGGGACTTCCCAACCGTAAAATCACCAAATCCGGAAGAGCCGGAAGCCTTGAAAATGGCTTTGGAATTAGCCGAAAAAGTCAATGCCGATATCGTCATCGGAACTGATCCCGATGCCGACCGTTTAGGAGTTGCAGTTCGCAATTTCGACGGAAAAATGGTTTTATTAAACGGAAATCAAACCAATACGGTTTTGACCAATTATTTACTGAACAAATGGGAAGAGGATGGATTGGAAGGAACGGAATTCATCGGGTCTACCATCGTGACTTCAGATATTTTCTTTGACTTGGCTAAATTGTACAATGTAGAGTGCAAAGTCGGTTTGACTGGTTTCAAATGGATTGCCGATATGATCCGCAAAGCTGAAGGAAAACAAAAATTCATTGGCGGTGGCGAGGAAAGTTTCGGATATATGGTAGGCGATTTTGTACGAGACAAAGATTCTGTCTCTTCTACCCTTCTCGCCTGTGAAATTGCAGCTTACGCAAAAGCAAATGACAGTAGTTTGTTTGAAGAATTAATCAATATCTATACAAAAACCGCTTGTTATCAGGAAGGGCTGGTTTCACTGGTAAGAGCCGGTAAAGACGGTGCGGAACAAATCGGCAGAATGATGGTTGAATACAGACAGAATCCTCCTGAATCATTTGACGGATCCAAAGTAATTCGTTTGGATGATTACCAAAGTTCAATTTCTAAGGATTTAATTACAGGAAAAGAAACCGCAATCGAGATTCCTAAATCCAATGTATTGATTTTCTATACCGAAGACGGAAGTAAAATTGCTGCCCGTCCGTCAGGAACAGAACCTAAAATTAAATTTTATTTCTCGGTGAAATCAAATTTGGATGAAATTACAGATTATGAAAAAGTAAAAACTGAATTACTGACAAAAATTGAACGATTGAAAAACCAGTTTAAATAAAGTGAAATTCACATTGTCATCCTGACAAAGGAAGAATCTTCAGATTTCTTTTACCTCAAAAATCGAAAATTCAACGAAATCAATGACAATTAATTCAAATTTGTATAATTATTAATGAAAACCCTATCCATCCCACTTTCAATTATTTATTATTTCTTTTTTGGCCTGATGCTGTCCGTTATGCATGTCTGGCAGTGGCTGGCTTATAATTTTGGAGGCTATAGTCAGCATCACTTTTCAGTCAAAGTAATGAATTTGCTATTGATTTATTGTACCAAAATTCTGGGAACCACCCACAAATTTTCAGGAAAAGAGAATTTACCAAAAGGGGTACCGTTAATTTTTGTCAGTAATCACCAAAGCATATTCGATATTTCCCCTATTGAATGGTATTTGAGTGAGTTTCACCCGAAATTCATCAGCAAAAAAGAATTAGGAAAAGGAATTCCGAGTGTTTCTTACAATTTACAAAGAGGCGGCTCCGTATTGATTGACCGTTCAGAACCTCGCCAGGCACTCCCTGAAATCAAAAAATTATCATTGTATATAGAAGAACACAAACGTTCGGCGGTTATCTTCCCGGAAGGAACCAGAAGCCGAAACGGAGAACTTAAATACTTCCACGACAGCGGGTTGAAAATGCTGCTCAAGTTCGCGCCATCAACCCTAATTGTTCCCATTACCATTAATAATTCCTGGAAAATTGTGAAAAACGGCTATTTTCCCCTATCTTTGGGTACTCGCTTTACACTGCAGATTCATCAACCCATCTCCCCAAAAGAAATGAATTTTGAAGAATTAATGGAAAAGACCAGGGAGGCGATCCAATCAACACTTGACACGAACAAAGTGAACTGTAAAAAGTAAAAATTAAAAAAATGAGCGCCAAATATAATGTACGTTTAGAAGTAATGGAATTCATCGATAAAGATGTAGATGCTTATGTTGAAAAATTCCTCATAATCCCCGAGAAAATTTGGCAGCCTACTGATTTCCTCCCTGATTCCGGTTCCGATAAATTTTTTGATGAAATAGAAGAATTACGTGAATTAGCCAAAGAATTGCCCTATGACTTTTGGGTAACCCTGATTGGTGACACCATTACCGAAGAAGCCTTACCATCTTACGAATCCTGGATCATGGAGATCGAGGGTGTTGACAACGAGAACCGAAATGGCTGGTCGAAATGGTTCAGGGCATGGTCTGCCGAAGAAAACCGCCACGGTGATGTGCTTAACAAATACCTTTACCTTTCCGGCAGAGTCAATATGCGGGAAGTGGAAATTTCCACACAATACCTGATTGCTGACGGTTTTGATTTGGGAACAAGCCATGATCCTTATAAAAATTTCGTGTACACAAGTTTTCAGGAATTGGCGACTTATATTTCCCACAACAGAGTTTCAGAGATTGCAAAACAATATGGAGCCAAAGGTTTGTCAAGAATGTGTAAAATCATTGCAGGAGATGAAATGCGCCACCACCTGGCTTACTGTGAATTCGTAAAACGAATTTTTGAGGTCGACCCAAGTGAAATGATGCTCGCTTTTCAACACATGCTGAAACTTAAAGTTGTAATGCCGGCTCACTTTCTACGTGAATCGGGTGAAGAAATAGGAAAAGCATTTGAAATTTTCTCTGATTCGGCTCAGCGTTTAGGTGTTTATACTGCATTGGATTATGTCGATATCATCCGCAAGCTCATTGTCATCTGGAGTATAGATAAAGTAACCAACCTCAATTCGGAAGGCGAAAAAGCCAGAGACTACATCATGAGCCTTCCTGACAGGTTAGAAAGAATTGCACACAGAATTATCATCCCTCAGGAATCTCCAAGATTGAAATGGGTTTATCCTTTATAATTTAATTTACTAATGAACCTTTTACCTTACTTGCAAAAAGGATTTTCTTATTCTGACTATCTCAGGAAAATTGAAGATCAATTGTACGATATACAAAAAACCGGCGATCCTAAATCTTATGCTAAATACTATTCCATCAACATCAAAAGGATTGAAAGGCTCGACAAAACTTTTTCGCTGACCGATTTACAAAAGGAAAAACTACATAAAATCAATCCTGATTTTCAATTGCTTGTCATCAGTGAAGGCTGGTGCGGCGATGCTGCCCAAATTCTTCCCGTTGTAAATGTAATGATGAATGAAATTTCGGTAGAACAAAAAATTGTTTTCCGGGATGAAAATCCAGAGTTAATGGATGCTTATCTTACCGATGGAGCGAAATCAATTCCTATCTTAATTGGAGTTGACAAAAACGGAAATGAACTTTTCCACTTTGGTCCACGCCCGCAATATGGAATGGAACTTTTGGAAAAACACAAAGAAAATCCGGAAGCTTATGCCGATGAACAATTTCACCAGGATTTACAGATTTGGTACAATCAGGACAAAGGAAATGCTATTTTTGAAGAG
>CAZKOC010000179.1:0-4813 GCA_964554275.1 uncultured Weeksellaceae bacterium | reverse complement strand
CACTTCCTGTAGATTGTTATACCTTTAAATTATATGATGAATTTGGAGATGGCGGCGGACCTGTTTCAATTAAAGACAGTAATAACGTAGTGGTATATTCTACAACAGGTGGTTACGGTTCAGGTTCTTCAACTAATTTCTCAACTGACGGGACAATGGGCGTTTCTGATTTATCAGCTTCAAATATTCAAATTTATCCAAATCCTTCAACCGGAATATTCAATATTAATTTAAATGACAAATCAAGCGTTGAAGTATTTGATGTAACAGGTAAACTGGTATACAAACAATCAAATGTGCAGGGCTCTGCAACTATTGATTTAACAGGTAAAGGCAAAGGAGTCTTTGTGGTGAAAGTTACAGATGGTAAAAATGTGACCACTAAAAAAGTTATCGTAAATTAATTTAAAATAATCAAACAAAGCAGCAAACTTTCTTAAAGCTGCTTTGTTTTTCAAAAACAACAATATGAAAAAACTAATCTTATCCGTATTGACTATAGCTGTTTCAGGTATTTCTTATGCTCAGGACCGGGATTTTACAATCACAGACCTGGACATGGTTGCATATGAAAATAATTCAATACAAGTTTTTAATGTACATGGTACATTTGAAGATCCGATTGATGAGGCAAAGCTTCACCTTGTGATAAATAATGTCGGAAATGAAGTGATTACAGT
The DNA here is from genome assembly GCA_964554275.1 of uncultured Weeksellaceae bacterium. Taxonomy (GTDB): domain Bacteria; phylum Bacteroidota; class Bacteroidia; order Flavobacteriales; family Weeksellaceae; genus Moheibacter. Next base: position 4,133 of record CAZKOC010000179.1, on the reverse strand, counting down.
TACCGGTCAAGTAGTTGAAATGACAAATACCGATGGTTCTTTGGCTCAGTTTTGTATCGGAGGACCTTCAGGAAATTGCTTTTTCCCGCTTAATGAGGGTGCTTATTACCCGGGACAAAGCGGGGGGACTATACAACCGGGCGCAAACTGGGGTATGTTTGATTATTTAATCAATTTAGACCCGACAAATCTTGCTGAATACAAATTGAGATTTGTACAGTTAGATGGAGGTGGTAATGAAATTCCAGGTTCTTCCTTCTTTCTGACCTATTTATATGACGAAAATGCAATGGCCGTTTCAGATGTACAATCAATTTCCATTGCAACGGTTTATCCGACGGTGGCTAAAGGATTCACAAATGTGACATTGAAAGAAAATGCAAGCGTAAAAATAGTAAACTTAGAAGGAAAAAACATCAGGTCATTTAACCTGAAAAGTGGTAATTCCAAAATAGATTTGTCAGGATTGGCATCAGGGGTTTATTTAATTTCATTTAAAGGAGATTCTGGTATGACAACCACTCACAGAGTTATTGTTAAATAAAGATTTAATAAGATATAATAACTGAAAGCACCCTTCTATGGGTGCTTTTTTAATTACAGTAAAGTTTCTATAATAACCATGAAAATTATTCTTAAAGAGTTTTAAAAAACAATAAATAATAAAAAGAGTACAGAATGTATCTGTTTTAAATATTTAATAAAAATAATATGTTTTGACGATTGATCCTCATGACTATTTCATTCAGGCATTCACTTCCGTAAACGACAAAAGAAAGGAATAGTTTTGTATGTAAAACATACTCTCAATCTGTATTGGAATTTCACAATGTTTTGAATGGGGAAAACAAAAAAAGTCCGGTTCATTTAATGAACCGGACTTTATAATTTAATGCTTGTGATTAATTTTTTATAATGATTTTCTTGGAATATGTTTTACCATCAATTGTTGCATTCATGATATAAATCCCTGGAGCTACTTTTAATGTCAGTGAAATGTTTTTAGAATTGTATGAAGCGCTATATACGTTTTTACCACTCATATCATAAACTGCGATATCTGATTTTGTTTCTTTTGATAATGACACATTCAAATTTCCATCTGAGATAGTTGGATAAACATTAAAAGAAGAGCCATTAGCAGTCACATCATTCACTCCTAAAAGAGTGATTAATTCTTCAGGAAATGCATCTTCAAATGTACTCATATTCTGAATCGGCCAAATATCACCGATTATAAGTTTGTTATCGGGTCCGATTATACAATAAGTCGGATATGCGGGAATCCCGAAATTGTTAATTGCTGCAGGGGCATTTCCTTCCGTTCCTGCTCCCGGAGGTGGTGTGAAACCGCCGTTATAAAGGTTCTCAAACTCTGTAATTGTTGCATTGTTGTCAATTGGGGAAAGGGAAAGCATATAAAGATACCCCTGATTTTCACCATATGTTTCATAGAGCTCATAGAAATAACGGCTTGTTTGCTGGCATGGGCCGCAGTTTCGGAAAAAGAAATCCAGAAAAACATATTTTCCACTAGCTGTAATGTCATACAAAGTATGCTCCACTCCGTGAGTGTCGGTTACAGTAAAATTATCTACTACGTCTCCAACCGCATAGTTACTAACTTGAGCCTGGCTCAAGCCGCTAATAACTAATAATAAAAGTAAAATTTTCTTCATAATGTGTGTTATTTATTTGTTAATATTCTTGCTAAAATAAGAATTTATTTGTATCGAAACATTATTTTCTCACTTTTTTAGATGATTTTTAATTAGTTCATATATACGTTGAAGATGAATTTTATCAATCTATCACTTTCAGTTTTGCAAAGTTCAGTAACAACTTTTTTTCACCGGCATGGTCAAAAAGTATGGTAGCTTTTACGTTACCCGGCTCACCTTCCAAAGAAATTACTTTTCCACGTCCGAAACGGTCGTGTATAACAATTTTTTCTGCGGCCAGATTTACATCCTCCCCGTTGGACTGATTGGTAATTCTAGCCTCGGCAACAGGTTTCATATTTGCTTTAGGCTTAAATGATGGCGCATTTGTCGCCGGTTTTTCTGATGACTTTTTAGGTTCAAATCTTCTGATGTCATTATATGTATCGTCAAACAAATTGGCATCTAAACCGCTTTTATTGATGGGCAGCCCTGCATTTAGATTTTTCCAGTCGAGGTATTTATCGTCAATTTCTTCCAGAAAACGGCTGGGTTCACTATCTACAATTTTTCCCCAGCGGAAACGGGAAACAGAGTAGGTAAGATGCGCGAAACGTTCGGCACGGGTAAGTGCTACGTAAAACAAACGCCTTTCTTCTTCCAATTCCTGGCGCGTATTCAAATTCATCATAGAAGGAAACAGGTTCTCTTCCAATCCCACAATGAAAACCGCAGGGAATTCCAAGCCTTTAGCTAAGTGGACGGTCATCAGTGATATTTTATTATTGTCATCTTCCTCATTGTCAGCATCGGTTGCCAATGCGACATTTTCCAGAAATCCGCTCAGGGAAGGATCGCCTTCATCCAGTTGCTTTTGCTCTTCTACATATCCCTGGATGCTGTTGAGCAATTCCTGTACGTTTTCAAGTCGTGAAATTCCTTCAGGGGTATCGTCTTCTTTGAGTGTGCCGAGTAATTTTGTGGTTTTGGCAACATGTATACTGACTTCATACACATCATGCGTTTTCAGCATTACCTGAAAACTTTTTATCATGGTCATGAATTCATCAAGTTTATTCAGTGTGCCGGCATTGATTCCTAATTTTGAAGCATATTGTTTGATGTTTTCCAAAACCTGAAAAACACTTAAATTCAATTCATCTGCTGCAATCAGTAATTTGTTGATGGTTGTTTGACCAATCCCTCTGACCGGGTAATTAATAATTCTCAATAAAGCTTCTTCGTCATTCTGATTGATCAATAACCGCAGGTAAGCGATGATATCTTTAATTTCCTTTCTTTGATAAAATGAAGTTCCTCCATAAACCCTGTAAGGTAAGCTCCTTTTCCGTAAGGCTTCCTCAATTGCCCGGGATTGGGCATTGGTCCGGTACAAAATTGCAACATCCCGATTTTTCAGCTGCTCATTCATTTGTAACTCAAAAATCTGCGAAGCTACATAACGTGCTTCATCCGCATCAGACAAGGCACGGTAAACCGGAATCATTTGTCCTTGTTCATTTGCCGTCCATACATTTTTTTCCAATTGGTCACGGTTTTGGGCAATGACCTGATTCGCTGCACCCACAATGGTTTTAGTGGAACGATAATTTTGCTCCAGAGCAATGGCTTTGGCATCAGCATAATCCTGCTGAAAAGAAAGTATGTTGCGGATGTTTGCGCCGCGAAAAGCATAGATACTCTGCGCGTCGTCACCCACTACACAAAGGTTTTCATAGCGTGAAGCCAATGCTTTTACAATCAGGTACTGGGAATGATTCGTATCCTGGTACTCATCAACCAGGATGTATTTGAACCTTTCCTGGTACTTTGCAAGAACTTCGGGAAATCTTGTCAGAACTTCATTTGTCCTGAGTAGTAAATCATCAAAATCCATCGCGCCTGATTTGAAACAACGGTCGACATACGCTCTATATACATCACCCATTCTCGGTTTCATGGCTGCAGTATCTGCTTCTATCAATTCAGGGGTATTGTGGTAAGCGCGAACGGTGATCAGGTTATTTTTGAATTGGGAAATGCGGTGCAGAACTTGTTTGGGTTTATAGATGTCTTTATCGAGCTGTAATTCATCCAGGACTTTTTTCATCACGCTTTGCGCGTCCTGCGTATCGTATATGGTAAAATCTGACGGATAGCCCAGTTTCACGGCTTCAACCCTTAGAATTCTTGCAAAGATGGAGTGGAAAGTGCCCATCCATAAATTTTTGGATTCTGAACTCCCGATAACAGAAGAAATCCTTTCTTTCATCTCACGGGCAGCCTTATTGGTAAAAGTCAAAGCGAGTATGTTGAAAGGGTCAACTCCTTTTTCGATCAAATGGGCAATGCGGTAGGTAAGTACTCTTGTTTTTCCGGAACCTGCTCCGGCTATGACCATCAACGGCCCTTCGGTAGTTTCCACGGCCTGGCGCTGTGGTTCGTTCAAATCGTCTAAATAATTCTTCATCG
>CAZKOC010000178.1:0-4820 GCA_964554275.1 uncultured Weeksellaceae bacterium | reverse complement strand
TTTGACCAAGAGGATTACCCCAGTCTCCATTATAAAATCCCGATACGTGAAAATCCATTAATCCGTCCCCGTTAATGTCTCCACTGCTCATGCTATACTGTTCCCACGCAGATAAGGTAGTTGTTGTACCATTTTCAAATCGTCGCGGTTCAGGTATTTCAACAAACTGAAAACTTCCCTGGTTTTCAAAAAACATCATATGGCCCCCATTACTCTGGCTATTCCCATAGGGGGTTATAAAAACTTCGGGTAATCCGTCGCCATTAAAATCATCCGTATAAACTTCCGGCCAACGCATTTCTTCGGGCAGCCCGGTCTCCCCTACTTCAGTAAAAGTTCCGTCGTTGTTAATATTCAATATATGAATTTGGGCAATATCATAAAAACCTGATGACATACCTTCATAGGCAAAAACAACAAGGTCAAGTTTACCATTATTGTCTAAATCACAAGGACGTAATTCCAACCAAAAACGATCTAAGGGAAAATATATCTCCTGTTCAGTAAAAGTCCCGTCACCATGACCCCAGTAAATAAAGTTTCTCCATTCATCCGCTGACATTACATAACTGGTCGTATAACCAGATATGAGCACATCAACATGACCATCATTATTGATGTCCAATACAATAGGCGGGTTACCTCCTATGTTTACAAAAGGTTGAGTTACTGTAAAAGTTCTGTCTCCGTTATTCAAATGAAGATGGGTTTCCACTACTTCAACCGGATTAGTCCCCTGAGAATACCCGCTTGCACCGGTAGTTACAAGATCGATATAACCATTATTATCAAAATCAGCTATTGCCACTCCACCAAGAAACTTTGGTTGTGGTTTATTATCGTAGGGAATGCCGTCCACACTTGTTAAAGGTTCTTCTGTAAAGCTTACAAATTGGGCATTTATCTGCCATCCCAGCAGACAAAATAAAAAAAGTAATTTTCTTTTCATTTTTTTCATTTTTATTTTTTGTTGTGTAAGCACAATATTGACACAAAAAATTACCGTGTACAAAAAAACGAACGGAAAAACGGGGACATTTTACTGAAATACGATTTTGAAAGAATTTTAATTTATTTTATGAGGTGCTTCATAAAATTCAATCAACTAACTATCATTATCTTAGATATGGAATTAGAAATTAAAGATTCAAGAGATAATCATAAAGAGATATGTTTTTATCCAATCGCATTTTATTCATAATACGATTATTCCTTTTTTTACTGGCATCATAAGTGATATTAAAAATAATGCTAATCTCCTTTAAACTCAGATTCATAAAAATATAGCAAAGAAAACGAACATCATTGGCATTGAGTTCCGGATATCTACCTTTTAATTTCTTTAAAAATGAGGGATTGACACTTTCAAAATGCTTAATAAAATCCTCCGAATGATTATCTGTTTTGAGAAAATTTTTAATCATTCTAATCTGCTGGGCGGTTTCCCTATTCTTGACAATATTATTATTTTCCAGTGAATCAATGATGTCCCGAACAAGTTTGTTTCTATTGGTGAGATGCAATGCTTTTGCAGCAAGCTCCCTGTTTTTTTCAGCAATTTCATTTTTAAGCTGCTCTTGTTTTAACAGTGCATGTCCCTTTACTACTTCCAATTGCTTTTCGGACAGTAAACGTTCTTTCTTTTCTTTTTCAAATGCCAGACTAGTTATTTTTACTTCCTGTTTTTGCCTGATGACTTTGTTTTTTAATCCTTTATAAATGAAAAAAGAAAATACTAATACAAAAACAACTATTGCTATAAATAGTTGTTTTTGCTTTTTCTGGCGTTCCTTTTCTACTTTTAGCTGATTTTGATATTCCTGTGTTTTGAATTTCACTTTATTCGCCTCATAAAGATGCCTGTTGATCTGCACAGATAATGAATCCGTAGCTTGTATAACGGAATCTTTATAAAGCAATGCCGTGTTAAGTTCTCCTTTTCGAAAATAAAGGTCAGAAATATTCTTATAAAAATCAATCTTGTCGATTGATTCGTCTGTACTGTTCAAGCCCTGCCTGGAATAATAAATGGCCATATCAATTTCACCAAGCTTTGCATATATTTTAGACTGGAGATCGTTGAGACAGGTATGACAAACTTTGTCATCATAAATACTTTTATTTAACTCATCATAGAGTGAGTCTGCCATATCTTTTGCCTTGAGCACCTGTCCGCTTTTAAAGATTGCTTCAATATATAGTGCCTGCCATAAAAAGTTAATCTGAGGTTTTCCTTCTTCTCCTTTAACTTCATCTAATACTTCCAGACATTTTTCTACCTGATTTGTTTTAATATAAGCCTCCGCCATACTACAGGCTATATGTTTTTTTATAGCTCCCTCACGGTTCTTAACAGCATCATACGCTTTTTTATAGTAGTGAATTGCTTCTTCGTATTTTTTCTCGACTGCAAACAAAAGCCCTATATTGATAAGCGGAGGCGCTGCATTTTCTTTTAGTTCTTTATTTTTCTGTGTTATGGCAAAAGATTCCTGCAGGTAGCTAAGAGCCTCTCCAAAATTGGAAATGTTAAAATGAACAACTCCTATCCTGTTTTTAATATCCCAAAGCAAGTCATTCCACTGCTGCTGTTCAGCTATCACTTCAGCTTTCAAGAGTTTTTCAAGCGCGGTAGAATAATTTTTACTGTCGGTGTCTTCTTCCGATTCATTAATCAACTGCCTGCAAAATTCACGAGTTTGTTCCTGTGTATTGTTCGCAGTTGCCGGAACGGAAACAATTAAAAAGAGAAAAAAAATAATCCTTAATATGGCTACATTAGAATAGAAAGCGGAAATGCCCATAATTCTTTTTGAGCAAGATAAAAAAAATTTGGAAACTAAACCCAAAGGACTAAATCCCGATCTCTATCTGAAAACGAACATACCAGTTGTTTCTATTTTCACCCGTGTAGAAATCCTGAATTTCATAAGTGGCCTCCGCCTGAAGCTTAAAAGCATGTTCCCAGATATATTTGTTGACTCCTATGCTGAATTGCTTTGTATCGGGTTCGTAAAAACGGATTTTATCATCTACCCATTGATTTGAATAGCGCCCTATAATTTCAAAATTATTTGGAAATAAGTAACTTCCCTGAAAATCCACTCCCTCTCCCACGAAAACATAACGGACATCATTTGTATCTTCCGGATTTACGGTAACAGGATTATTAGCTGTACGATTCATATAAGCCGACATAAAAGACCATCCGTTATATTTGAAAATCAAATCCAAAAAAGTGGAGCGCATAGTCCTCGCTTCAAATAAATCTTTCCCTGTCTGTCCTCTTTCTCTTTTCGCCTGGTTATTTTGATGATAAGCGCCTGAGATCATCAGTTTTGGTTTGGGCTCACGCATCAAATCCCCTTCAAAATAAGCCCCCGTCTTTTTAAATGCTCCGAATGGATAAATCTCTGCTTTTCCTGTCAGGGCAATTCCTGTGTCTTCATTATCAGTCCAGTTACGGCCGTCTCCCATGCTGATTGCCGTCCGGAAATTATAGGAGAATTTATTATCAAACTCATTGGTATTGTGAATTTGTAAACCAAAATCACGGTCTATGTTGAAACGGGAATTATTAATAGAACGGTCTGTAAGCTGTAAACCTCCGGAAGAATTAAGCCGCTGGCGGTTTCCGGGAAGCTTGGTCTGTCCAAAGCTAAAATCCCAATGGTCATTTGGTTTATAGACAACTACTGCATCACGAATAATATTGATGTTCTTTCCGTTTTCTACCTCTCCGACATCTTCCGGCGCAAATGAAAGTTGGATGGAATACATAAATTCCGGGCTTCCAACATATCCGTCAAAACGCAGGCGCAATCTTCTGATTTGTCCGTCGATGGATTCTTTTTCTCCTTCATTGTCCCAATAGGTAACTCTGTTCTGCATCCTGAAACGGATGTTTAATTGAAATATGCTGTCAGGTGAAGTCAGCCCCAGCCCCTTTCCATAGCTATAGTAAGGTAAAGCGGCATGTTGTCTTTGCAAGTCAACGGAATCATATTTAATTATCTGAGCAGAACCCGTGATGATCCCTGCCAGTAAGATTCCTATAAGTAAATAGAACTTGTTCATTTCTTACTTGGATTAATTTGCAAAACTAATCGGATTTAAATTCTTCCCAAAAAGAAATTAAATTTAATCGGCCAGAAAATACAAATCGGAATGTTCGGCAGCATTTTGGTACTGCCTGCTTTGCTGGTCATTGATCCTGTCTGTAAGAAGCAAGCCATACAAATGGTCATACTCGTGCTGAAAAATCACAGAAGTAAATCCTTCGAGGATTTCGGTAATCGTTTCTCCTTGCAGGTTTTGGTACCGTACCTGAGTTATATAATACCTAATCACCATACCTCTTTCATCAAAAGACAAATCGCCTTCAGGCCCTTTCTGCAATAAATCAGATACCCACAAGATTTCAGGATTGATGAAAAGCTCAAATGGTTTTTCTTCTTTATCAAATCGCTGAACCCAAATCATTTTACGGTTGATTCCAACTTGGGGAGCAGCAATTCCAACTCCCTGATGAGCGGGGTCATTAACCGACAATAACATTCTTTCGGCCAATAATTCCGTGAGATCATCCGTCGGGTCAATAGGTAAGGAAACGGAATTTAAAACAAGTGAGTCCGAATAATTATCTGTTCTCAAAACTCGCATCATATCATACGGATTGGTTTCAATCAAAGCAATTTCTTCCGAAGTTAATTTTTTATATTCCTGTGCCAAATTAAATCCGATAAAGAATAGAAAAAATGTGAGGCCAAAAAGTGATTTGAATCTCCACATATTTAAGGTCTGTATTTCAATATAAGTGC
>CAZKOC010000177.1:0-4823 GCA_964554275.1 uncultured Weeksellaceae bacterium | reverse complement strand
GCCGCTGTAGCCAAGGTTGCGATAGAAGAAGAAATTGAGGAAGAAATAATTGATGTTGATGAAAACTTAAATGGTGCGAATCTTGATAATAATTCCGACGAAAATGTTAACTTAGATTCAGAAACAAACGAATAAATATGAAAAAATTAGTTTTAAGCATCTCCGCGCTGTTTTTATTCAGTGGGGTATTTGCTCAGGAAAAAGAAATAGATGCTGCGTTGAAAGCTTATGAAAATAAAAATAATGCGTCAGCCAAATCAGAATTAAACAAAGTAACCGGTCAAATTGATTCATATCTAATCAGCCCTGAGGCTAAGGCCAAGTATTATTACGTTTCCGGACAAATAGCTTTATCAGAAGGAAATTCTGTAGAGGCTGCCAAACAGTTTGGCGAATTGGCTAAGTATGAAAATGGTAGCATGTATTCTGTAAAAAACAAATCTACCAAACAAACGGAATATTATGCAACCCAGGCGGAAGCGGATGCCGCGATGGCAAAAGGGGATTATTCGAAACCTAAAGAGGAAACTTTAAAATCTGTTTATTTACCTCAGATTCAGGAAAATGTAACCAAATTGGCCGAAAAAACGTTACAACAAGCTAATGCAGCATATAGTTCCGACAAAAATGAAGAGGCGGGTAACAAATTCTTAGAGGCATCTTATTTAGTAAAAGCATTAGGTGGGAACTCACAGCTTTTCAAATACAATGCCGCTTTGAGTTACCACAAAGGTGAAAAATATGACAAAGCTTTGAGTACCTACAAAGAACTTATCAAAGAAGGTTACACGGGGGAAAATATTTCTTATCTGGCAAAAGACAAAGACGGAAACGAAGTTTCTTACAGCTCTAAAACTGAAGCTGAAAATCTCAAAAAATTAGGTCTGGTTACCAGCTATAAAGAAGTAAAAACTCCTTCCGTAGAAAAGGAATTATACTTAAATACACTTAAAGCATTAAGTAGTATGGAAAAGTATGATGAAATTGTCGAAACCATTACTTCAAAATACCCTAAAGATAATGATATACAAACAGTTGCGGCAAACGTTTATCATAAATCAGGAAATCAGGAGCAGTTTCTTAATAAATTAATAGAAAATACCAAATTAAACCCCAGTGACCCTGTAAATTATTTCAACATTGGTGTGTTATATATGGAACAGGATAAAGATAATGAAGCCATTCAGTATTTTGAAAAAGCAATACAAGTTGATCCTAATTATAAAAATGCTTATAATAATATTGCTTTGGTCAAAGTAAAACCTGAAAAAGAATATGTGGAAATTATTAACTCAAATTTAGGCAGCTCTGCTCAGGAAAAGAAAACCTATCAGGAATATACAAAAAAACGTAAAGACCTGTATGTAGCAGTAATCCCTTATTTGGAGAAGGCTTTCGAAATCGATAAATCCAATTTAGAAGCCGCTACTACTTTGAGAAAGGCTTATCAGGCTGCTGAAATGTTTGATAAAGAAGACCAAATGAGAGTGATAGAAAAATCACTTCAGGGAAATTAATCTAATTGACTAAAATAATTCAGAACCCGTTAATTTTTAGCGGGTTTTTTATTTTTTCAGAAATAGAAAACACCTAATTTTGACCACCAAAACAAACAAAGTGAATCCAGTTTCTTACACAGACAATCAACTGATTGAATTATATAAAAAACTTCTTCTTCCGCGAATGATTGAAGAGCGGATGCTCATCGGGCTTCGTCAGGGCAAAATTTCAAAATGGTTTTCCGCCTGGGGACAGGAAGGAATTTCGGTCGGATGCGCCTTGGCAATGAATCCGGAAGAATACATTTTGACAATGCACCGGAATTTGGGCGTTTTTACTTCACGTAAAATTCCTTTAAAACGATTATTTGCCCAGTTTCAGGGAAAAGCAGAAGGTTTTACCAAAGGCCGTGACCGCTCTTTCCATTTCGGAACAAACGAATACAAAATCGTCGGAATGATTTCTCATCTCGGCTCCCAAATGGGGGTTGCGGACGGAATCGCTTTGGCCAATAAATTACAACAGAATAATCAGGCAACAATGGTTTTTACCGGTGATGGTGGAGCAAGTGAGGGTGATTTTCACGAAGCCATAAACGTGGCGGCCGTCTGGCAATTACCTGTCATAATTATTGTGGAGAACAATCAATGGGGGCTTTCCACACCATCAAATGAGCAGTTTCGAATGAAATCCTTTGCTGACAAAGGAATCGGATATGGAATTGATGCAGTGACCATTGACGGAAACAACTTTTTAGAAGTATATGAAACCGTGAAACACTGGGCGGAAGAAATCCGTAAAAATCCTCGTCCGGTTTTGATTGAATGTATGACATTCCGTATGCGCGGACACGAGGAAGCATCGGGAACTGCTTATTACCCGGAAGGTCTAATCGAATCCTGGGAAGATAAAGATCCGATATTGCAATTCGAAAACCTATTGAAAGGAAAAGGAATTTTGGCCGATGAATCCATTCAGGAGCTTCGAAAGGAATTAAGTGATTTTGTCTTAAAAGAACTGGAAATGGCAGACAATTTGCCGAAAATTATTCCCAATAAACAAACCGAATTAGACGATGTCTATGCTCCTTTTTCCAATGAAGAAATCGTTCCGAAATCGGTTTCCAACAGAGAAATCCGATTTATTGATGCGATTAACGAAGGATTGGATGAAGCAATGAAACGCTATCCGGAGCTGATCTTGATGGGACAGGACATTGCCAAATATGGCGGAGCATTCAAAGTAACAGAAGGATTTTTGGATAAATATGGAGCAGAAAGAGTTCGAAATACACCACTTTGTGAAGCTGCCATTTTAGGAGCCGGATTAGGTCTTTCCATTCGTGGACAGAAAAGTATGGTGGAAATGCAGTTTTCTGATTTCGTAACCGAAGGCTTCAATCAAATTGTAAATAATCTGGCAAAAGCCCATTACCGCTGGAATCAAAATGCCGACGTTGTTGTGCGAATGCCAACCGGAGGTGGAGTTGCGGCGGGGCCTTATCATTCGCAATCTACCGAGGCGTGGTTTACCAAAGTTCCGGGATTGAAAGTGGTTTATCCGGCTACACCCGAAGATGCCAAAGGCTTGCTGTTACAATCCTTTGCCGATCCAAATCCTGTAATGTTCTTTGAACATAAAAGATTGTACAGAAGTTTAAAAAGTGATGTTCCGGAAGGTTACTACACCATTCCATTTGGCAAAGCCCGAACCCATAAGAAAGGAAAAGATCTGACTATCATCACTTATGGTTCCGGTGTTCATTTGGCTTTGGATCTGTTAAAAAAGCATCCGGAAATTGATGCGGAAGTAATTGACTTGCGAACTTTGATTCCGTGGGATAAAGAAACCGTTTTAGATTCCGTCAGAAAAACCGGCAAGGCCATTGTTTTGCACGAAGATACGCTGATCAGTGGTTTTGGAGGGGAAATTTCAGCTGTGATTTCAGAAGAAATTTTTGAAGAACTGGATGCACCTGTTTTTCGTGTAGGGAGTATGGATACACCGATTCCATTCAATGCAGATCTGGAAAAGCAGTTCATGCCCGATTCCGAATTTGAAGAGAAGTTGTTGAAATTGTGGAATTATTGATTTTAGTTTCTTATCTTGAACTATAAAAATTAAACTCATGAAAAATCTGCTATTCTTATTTGCATTTATTTTAACATCAACAATTACTTTTTCTCAGGATTCTTCCAAATTAGAAAATTATGAATTTTCTACGGACGAAGATTATAAAAAGGCAGAAGACCGGGTTTTGAATGGAGTAAACTATTTATTTAATACTCCTTTTGATAAAAATGATACTTCAAGGACAGAAATACTTGCATTTATTATAAAATGGATGACAGATACACCTGATTATACTTTTACTATTGACAGTTCCTCAGTTGAATTAACCAAAGGTAATAGTGATTTATTCGGAATGTATGTTGCGGGAATGGCTAAGGTGGTACTGGAAAGCAAATCGGCATTACCAACGGACGAAACCATCCATAACATAGTCACACAATACTTGATTGATTATACTTCTGATAAGTCAAACAATATGAAACCAACAAAAGCTTTGAAAAAATTAACCAAAGGTTAATTTAGGAGCAATGAAAATCGCCACCTTCAATATTGATTGGGCAAGAAAAAGTAAAATCCTAAACCATTACAAAAAAATTGAAGCTTTTTTGCAAGGGTTTACTTTTGATTTCCTGATAATTACAGAAGGTATTGATCTAGAATTGCCTAATTATCCATTCAAATATTTTTCTGAACAAATTCCCGAAAACCAAGTTTATGAAGGATTGAATTACTCTAAATTCCTAAATAATAACAGAGCTTTCAGAACGATAATTTATTCTCAAATTCCGGTTTCAAAAAAGTATGAAGTAAGCGACGATAAAACAAGCCTCGCATTAGAATTCCAAACTGAATTCGGGCAAATTGTGTTTTATGCAACCATTATCGGAACCTGGTTCAAAAAGCAGCCTTATGCCAAAATTGAATTGGAAAATTGTATAAATGATTGTGAAAAATTATCCCAGCTCAATTCTAATATTTTTATAATCGGAGATTTAAACACCTCATTTCAGAAATCTGAAAAAGACTTTACAATTAATCCTGAAACGACAAATTCACTTAAAAGCTTATTCTCCAAACTAAATTTAGTAAATGCGACCGAGCAAATTCATGAAAATATTGACCATATCGTCATTCCTAAATCTTTGAAAAATTACCTGACAGAAAATGACCTTTTTATTGAAAAAAATGTTTTAAGTGATCATAAAGGGATTTGTATAGAACTTGTTAAAGTTTAATTCAGAAAAAACTTA
>CAZKOC010000176.1:0-4876 GCA_964554275.1 uncultured Weeksellaceae bacterium | reverse complement strand
ATGATCTGGAAATGATGGTGGATGATGAAATTTGGCCATTAACTAAATACAGAGAGCTGCTTTTTACTAAATAATAAGGCTTTTTTTGTGTTAAAAACCGTTTTAATTTTTAAAACTTATAAAGAATGCTTATTTTTGACAAAACAAATAAAATTATAAAAATGAAAAAACTTTTATTTTCTTTGGCTATGGTAGCCGGTTTTTCAACTTTAAATGCTCAAGTTACAATTTTTGAGGATGGGTTTGAAGATTATGAAGACTTTACAATTGATAATTTTGGAGATTGGGTACAATTTGATTGGGATGGTGGAGAAACTTGGGGTGTTACAGGCTTAACTTTTCCTAATGTGAATTACATAGGTTCCGGTATGATTTTTAACCATACGATGGCAGATCCCACAACCGGATATGAATCTTATAGTGGAGACAAAGGTCTTTACTATTTTGCCAGCGGAGCAAATTCTACAGCTTTTCCAAATGATGACTGGACTATTAGCCCTCAAATATCTTTAGCAGGTGCTACGGGAGCTAAATTACAGTTATATGCGAAATCATTAACAAACATATGGGGGCCTGACCAATTTGAAATAGCTGTTTCTACAACCGATAATGAAGTTGATAGTTTCGAAATTATTTCAACAACAATTAATCCTCCTACTGAGTATACTTTGTATGAGTTTGATTTATCAGACTATGATGGCCAAGATATTTATATAGCCATTCATTGTACGACGGATGATGGGTTGTTGCTAATGATGGATGATTTTAAAGTAACTGCTGACGAAGTAATGGCTGTTTCAGATGTAAATACCAAAAACATTTCAACGGTTTATCCAAACCCTGTTGTTGATACTTTCAACGTAAACCTGTCTGCTAAATTCAATGCAAACAATGTATCAGTAACAGTAACTGATTTGACAGGGAAAACAGTTAAAACATTCGGAACAAATGATTCTTATAATGTTTCAGAATTACCTGCAGGTGTTTACGTAGTGAAAATCACTGACGGTAAAAATACAGAAACGAAAAAAATCGTAAAAAAATAATCTGATTATATCAGGTAATTCAGCCTCACAGGTTTTTAAAACCTGTGAGGTTTTTTATTTTCAATAAGGGATTTCAAAAATCTTTCTACTTTCTACTTTCCGCTTTTTACTAAATCTTATCTTTGCAGTCCAAAAAATAAAAATGGCAGATAGCGGATTATTGGAAAAACTAAGGGCAATCAAGCAGAGGTTTGATGAAGTAGCGGATTTAATCATCCAACCGGATATCATTTCCGACCAAAATCGCTATGCCAAATTAAATAAGGAATATTCCGACCTTAAAGACCTTGTATCCAAACAACAGGAATATGAATCAGTGATAAACATTATCAATGAAGCAGATGAAATCATTGCTGATGGTTCAGATGCAGAAATGGTAGAATTAGCTAAATTCGAAAAAGATGAAGCCATCAATCAAATCCCAAAAATAGAAGAAGAAATCAAATATTTGCTGATTCCGAAAGATCCGGAAGACGAAAAAAATATCATTGTAGAGCTTCGAGCCGGAACAGGTGGAGACGAGGCTGCTATTTTTGTGGAAGATATTTTCCGTATGTATTCTATGTATTTCAAAAACAGAGGATGGAAATACGAAATCCTAAACACCAGTGAAGGTGCTGTAAAAGGTTACAAAGAGCTCATAATGGAAGTTCAGGGATCGACTGTATTTGGAACTATGAAATACGAAAGCGGTGTGCACCGGGTGCAGAGAGTCCCAGAAACTGAATCTCAGGGCCGCGTCCATACTTCGGCTATTACAGTTGCCGTTTTGCCTGAAGCGGAAGAGGTTGATGTGGAGATCAATCCTGCCGATTTGGAATACCAGACCGCACGTTCCAGCGGAGCGGGAGGGCAAAACGTAAATAAGGTAGAAACAAAAGTTCAGCTGACACACAAACCTTCGGGGATTGTAATTGTTTGTCAGGAAGCTCGTTCACAACACGCGAATCGCGAGAGGGCACTTCAATTGCTTCGAACCAAATTGTACGAAATCGAATACGAAAAAAAGCATGCAGAGCGCTCCGCTCAAAGAAAATCACTGGTTTCAACAGGAGATCGTTCGGCTAAAATCAGGACATACAATTATCCACAGGGCCGTGTGACCGATCACCGAATCAATAAATCCATTTACAATTTAGATAATTTCATGAATGGTGATATCGATGAAATGATTGATGCATTGAAACTTGCGGAAAATGCGGAAAAATTAAAAGGTTCTGACGATTTATAAAAAATCCGTAACTTTCAGGTTAGAAAACCGAAACCAACTTGAAAGAAAAATTTTTACACTTCGTATGGAATTTTCAATTGTTCCAATCCCAAAACCTCAAAACGACTGAAGGTCCAGAGATCCAAATTATACAAAAGGGTCAATGGAACACGAAAGACTCCGGCCCTGATTTTTTCAATTCAAAAATTCAAATAGCAACAACACTTTGGGCTGGAAATATTGAAATCCACCTCAAATCTTCTGATTGGGATTCGCACAAACATTCACAAGATGAAGCTTATTCAAATGTGATTCTTCACGTCGTTTTTGAGCACGATAAGGAAATTGAATTTCTCAAAAACAGGAATATCCCGACGCTGGAGCTACAGAATTACATTCCAAAAGAAATTCTTTTTAATTACAGGCAATTATTGGAATCACAACAAAAATTCATTCCCTGTGAAGAAAGCTTGAATTTAATTTCCAAAGATACCGTTCAATTTTGGTTAGAAAGAATTTTTGTTCAAAGATTAGAACGAAAAGTAGCCGAAATTGAGGAGGAATTTTTACGCAACGGAAAAAGCTGGGAACAATTATTATTCAAGAAACTGGCTTATACATTTGGTTTGAAAATTAATACAGAACCCTTTTCTCATTGGGCCAATTCATTTGAATTTAAAATTATCCAAAAAATTCAAAACCGGCCGGAATTGGTTCAGGCTTTGTTCTTGGGGCAAGCCGGATTTTTGGAAATCCATTCGGAAAATGAATATGTAAAATCTTTACAAAAAGAATATCAGTTTTTAAAAGTAAAATATAAATTACAACCCATTAATTATTCTGTTTTTAAGTTCTTCAGATTGCGGCCACTGAGTTTTCCCACCGTTCGATTGGCGCAATTGGCAGTCATTTATGGGCAGTATCCGAATCTTTTTACTTTTCTGATGGGCAGTAAATCTGCCGAAAAAATTTATCCGGTTTTTTCAGACTTGGAATTGCCTGAATTTTGGCAAAATCATTATACCTTAGACAAAGAAAGTTCCCGGGTTTTAAACAAGAAAATTACAATGGAATTAATTGAAAGGATAATTATAAATGTAATCGTTCCTGTAAAATTTGCTTATGCGAGGTCACTCGGAAAAGATATCAATGATGAATTGATTGATTTGCTGGTTTCACTTCCTGCGGAGAAAAATACAATCATTGACGAATTTGCCAAAAGAGATTTGCGGGCTCAAAACGCATTTGAATCACAAGCTTATCTGGAGTTGAAAAAACATTATTGTGATGTGAAAAATTGTTTAAATTGCACTATAGGTTTACAAATACTTAAAAATGTTCGATAGACTGCGTAATTTTCTAGAATTCAATGGTTTCAATGTGATTTCCAGAATTGCCGACCGCTTCGGTGTTCGCGCCTCAAAATTACGTTTGCTTTATATTTATCTTTCCTTTGTGACACTTGGGATTACCTTTGCTTTCTACCTGATCCTTGCTTTCTTTCTTTGGGTCAAAGACGGATTTGTGGTAAGAAGAAGGTCGGTTTTTGATCTTTAATTTTTTAATGATGATTATAGGAGGAGGATAATTCATGTCTTATTTGAGAGATTAATTAAATAAATTCATTAAATTTAGCCTACCAACCTAATCATCACCTAATGAAACGTTTTTCTCATATCCGTTACAATAAGTCACAACGAATTGGTATTTCCGTATTGATAGTTCTTCTGGTTTTATTGGAATTGTCCATTTGGCTTATCAATGAAAATAAGAAACCTAACCCAATTACCTCGATTCCACAAGAAATTACAATATTGCAAAACCAGATTGATGCTCAGGAATCTGCTTTTGGTTATAGTTCAGGATTTAAATCAATTACGTTACAAAAATTTGATCCGAACAAACTGGATGTAAACGGCTGGGTGCAACTCGGTTTTTCAGCGAGGCAGGTAAACACAATCCTCAAATACAAAAAATCCTTAGGTGGATATTTTTCCGGTAAGGAACAGATTCAAAATTGTTACGTTATAAGCGAAAATAAATTTACAGAACTCGAACCCTATATTGTTTTTGAGGATTTGGAGAAATATACAAAGGAAAGTTCCATTTTCAATCATTCCTATATAAATAAGACAAATGGCAAGATTCAAGTTCATTATAAAAAATTCAACCCAAATGAATATTCCCAAACTGAATGGATAGCAATTGGATTTTCGGAGAAACAAGCCGCAACAATTCTTAAATATAAAAAAAGTTTGGGTGGGAAATTTACTTCGCTTGACCAAATTGAAAAATGTTTCGTCATTTCAGAAGAAAAATTTAGGGAAATGAAACCGTTTATGATTTTTCCTAAATCCGTAGAAAATCGAATTGTAAAGGAAAAGGCCGAATCTGAAGTTAGGCAAGATATAATAACAAGGCCAAAATTACAAAAATTCAACCCCAACGAATTTTCCCGGGAGCAATGGATGGATTTGGGATTCTCAGAAAAACAAGTCAATACTCTATTTAACTACAAAAAATCACTCGGGGGAAAATTCAAAGATGCGGAAACGCTTAAAAAGTGTTATTCAATCAGTGAAGAAAAATTTACCGAAATTGAACCCTATCTGATTTTTGA
>CAZKOC010000175.1:0-4895 GCA_964554275.1 uncultured Weeksellaceae bacterium | reverse complement strand
CTTCGCTTGAGGGAAAAATACCCGAACGTTGGTGGAAATCGTACAAAAAATTATATTGAAATTACAATAATATCTTTTTTTGTTCGTTAGCTAAGAGCCAAAGTAAATTATTTTTGGTGAATCGTAAAATTATAATAGATTTACACGCTTAAAAAAAATGAGGATGAATAAAGCATTGGTAGCAGTAATCATTTTGTCGTTCACACTTTCTTCTTGTAATATGTTAAAGAAAGGAAGAAAGGGGAAAGACGATGGTCAGATTGTAGGACAAAAATCGTCAGGCTGGACGCCGCAGCGCCCCAAAGGGATGGTGCCCATTCCAAGTGGAGCATTTGTTTTGGGACAAACCGATTACGATTTTACATTTGAAAATGATGCGCCGGTAAGAACCGTTTCCGTTTCAGGGTTTTATATGGATGATACTGAAACTACAAATTCTGAATATCAGGTATTTGTAAGTTATGTTCGTGATTCCATAGCAAGAACCATGTTGGCGGAAAAAGCATCACAATTAGGATTTGACCCTACAACCGGTGGTGGAGGAGATGCTACAGGGATTGCCGCGTACAAATATATTTCTGGTTCGGAAGACGGAGAGAAAACACCGTGGGATGAATACGTAGAACAAAACTCAACCGGTAGAACCGGCGGGCTTCCTATTGATCAAAGAAAATTGAACTGGAATGTTGAGCTGGCATGGAATAAATATGAGTATCCTGATATAGATTATGCAGAAGTTATGGATGGTCTTTACTATCCGCCGGAAGAGAGATTCAACGGGGAAAGATTGATTGATGTTCGCAAACTGAAATTCAAATATATTTGGGTTGATCAGGAAGGAGCAGCCAAAGGAAAAGGAAATTCAGACTCTTACAGAATTGATTACAGGCATGAAGTTGAAGTTGATGTTTATCCGGACACAACTGTTTGGGTACGTGATTTCAATTATTCACACAATGATCCGCTTCACCAGAATTATTTTTGGCACCAGGCTTATTCAGATTACCCGGTTGTTGGTGTAAGTTGGGATCAGGCGATGGCTTTCTGTGCTTTCAAAACAAAAAAACAAAACGATTACCTTTCTACCAGAAGGAAAAAGAGAGGCGTTTCAAATAAAGTAATCGATTATAGATTACCTACAGAAATTGAATGGGAATACGCAGCACGCGGAGGTTTGCAAGATGCTCCATACCCTTGGGGAGGACCTTATTTGACTGATGACAGAGGATGTTATTTAGCAAACTTCAAACCCAAAAGAGGTGACTATATAGAAGATCAGGGGAAAGGTTATATGTACACAGCTCCTGTGAAAACTTTCCATGCAAACGGATATGGTTTGTATGATATGGCGGGTAATGTGTCTGAGTGGACAAGCTCTCCTTATGACAAAGCATTCTATCAGACGACTTCTTCACTGAATCCATCCATTATGAGAGAACACAGTGAGAACAAATCTGTAAGAGGAGGTTCATGGAAAGACGTTGGTTACCTATTGATGGTAAGTTCACGTGATTGGGAACACAAAGATTCGGCAAGAAGCTTTATAGGGTTCCGTACGGTACAGTCCTTCCCTGAAGGTTCCAAAATCAAATTCAAAAAGAAAAGATAAGAAAAACAATCAAAAACAATTATTTTATAAATCTTTAATTAACACAAATTTATTTTTAATTATGGCAGTACAAGCAAGTAAAAAAGAAGTAAGGTTAAATTTCTTTTATAGTATTGGGGCAGCAATTGTAATTTTAGGAGCTCTTTGTAAGATTAACCATTACTCATTAGGACCAGTTGATGGTTCAACAATTCTATTATTAGGAATGGGTATGGAGGTTATCGTGTTTATAATTTTCGCATTAGACAAACCAAAAGGGGAATATGATTGGGAAAAGGCATATCCGGAACTAATGGATGGAACCTCTGTAGCAAAGAAAACACCTAAAATTGAAGAATCAGATAATATGTCTCTTTCTCAAAAATTAGATAAAATGTTGCAGGATGCTAAATTAGATGCGTCATTAATGGAAAGATTGCGTGTAGGTATTGACAATTTCGGAACAGCCGTAGGCGAAATCAACAAAACTACAAGTGCAGCTGCAGCTACACAACAATATGGTGATCAGTTGGCATTAGCCGCAAACCACATGGAATCGTTGAATGCACTTTACCAGGTTCAACTGGAAAACGGAAACAAACAAGTAGAATTAAATAAACAATTCATTGCTGAAATGGAAGCGTCAGCAGGCGGCTCTCAGAGATTTCAACAGGAAATGGAGGCTTTGTCTGTAAGCATCAACAGCTTGAACAAAGTTTATGGCGGAATGTTATCTGCAATGAAAGGAAGTTAAGAATTTTCAAATTCAATAACTTAAAAAAAGAAAAAATTAATGTTTAACATTCTACTTATTAAATAAAGATGGCAGGCAAACAGACACCTCGTCAAAAGATGATTAATCTAATGTACCTTGTATTCATCGCTATGATGGCAATGCAGGTTGACAGACAAGTATTGCGCTCATTTGAGTCGATCACTGTAACATTAGATGAATCTTCAAAATTGACAAACGAAAACAACAGCACGTTCTATGATCAGATTGCTAACAAAGCAGAAGATGATACGGATTATGCTGCAATTTTAGACAGAGCTAATAAAGTTAAAGAAGAATCGAACAAAGCTTATGCTTACATAGAGAATTTGAAAAATTCTTTAACAAGTGAATTAAAATATGAATTACCTGATTTAAATGCAGAGGAAGAAAAGGAAACTAATTACTCTTCATTGTCTAATACAGATGCGATTACTAAACTAATGTTCAAAGGAGATAAACCTACTCCGAGGGCAGAAGAACTGAAATTGACGATAGATAATTTCAAGAAATTTATGTTGGACTCTTATGGCAACAAAGGAAGAGATGCAGATCGTATCAATAAGTTGTTTTCAACAGAAGACAAACAACGTAAATCATGGATAAATAGATTATTTTACGATCAACCGATGGTTGCCGGATTAGCAAATTTAACTAAAATTCAATCAGACATCCGTACGGAAGAAGGTAACTTGGTCAGAACTTTATTGGCTAATAAGCTTATTGATGAAATTGAGCTTAAAGCATTTGAACCAATTGTTATGGTTCCGCCAGTAGTAGCATCAGGAAAGCCTGTTGAAGCAAGCATTGCATTTGGAGCATTTGACAATACATTGCAAGGCTCTGTTACAGTAGGTGGTCAAAATGTAGCACTTAGAGATGGAAAAGCAGTGTTTGACTTAAACACTTCTGGAAATGGAAAAAGGACTGTTTCCGGTACAATGACTTACAAAGATGCAAATGGTAAAGATGTTACAAAAGAATTCTCTCAAGAGTATGAAATTGTAGATGCTACTATTTCTAAATTAGATCCTAACCCAGTTATTACAGCAGATAAGATGAACGTAGTTTATCGTAACTTAGATAACCCTATTTCGGCTTCTATAAATGGAGCTGAAGGACCTGTAAGTTTGAACGCAAATGTTGGAGGTTTAAGCGGAGGAAACGGGAAATGGAATTTCAAACCGGCAGCAGGTAGCAATACAGTAACATTTACTGCCTCGGCTAAATTATCTACCGGTAAAACTGTATCTGGTACAAAAGAATTCCGTATCAAACCGGTTCCGCCGGCAAGAGGACATATCCTGAACAAAACAAGTATTACAGTTCCTGCAAACGGATTGGCATCTCAAACCATTCGTGTGGACTGGCCGGATTTCTTGTTTGACCTGACAGCTGAAGTGTTATCATTTAAGGTGAAAGTACCGGGACAACCAACAGCTTCTGTAACAGGGAATAAAATGTCAGCGGCAGCAGGTGTGTTGAGCAAAGTCAGAAAAGGAGATGCGGTATTCGTATTCGATATCAAATACAAATCCGGAGCTATTTCTGGTGAAGCATCACCGGTTACAATTGAAGTACAATAAAAATTAATAAATATCAATCATCATGAAGTGTCTTTTTTTCGGAATAATGAGTTTGGTAGCATCTTTGGGCTACGCCCAAAATGTTTTAAACGCGATTTCTCCTGAGCAATTAAGAGAGCAAAGAGCCAATAAAACAAAAGTTACCGAAGCAGGAGATACAGTTAGTACCTTGGCAGAACCTTTACCTTATGGGTACATAGAGGATAAAGAAGTCATTTGGTCAAAAGTTGTATGGGAGGTTATCGATATGAATGAACGACTCAATCAGCCTTACTTCCGTTCATCTGACGGATTGTTGACTGAATCCGCTACTTTGTTTGATGCCTTGGTTAAAGGTGTTGAAACCGGAGAGATAGCAGAAGTTTATGATGATGAGTACTTCCAGACAAAAATGACTTATCAGCAAATTATGGATCGTACAGAGAATATTGATACACAACAGTTCTACTACGATATGATTGAAGCTGGTGAAACACCTGATGAGGGAGCAATCTTCAGATTCAAAATGGATTCTCAGGACATCAAGATGGTGAAAATCAAAGGACTTTGGTACATTGACCGTCGATTAGGTGAAATGAAATACCGTTTATTAGGACTTTGTATCATGGGGCCTGATGCGCAAACATTAGGTACCGAATTTGATGACGGTCAGTATGTGGAATTATTTTGGATATGGTATCCGAGTGCTCGTAAAACACTTAACAACTATACCGTTTTCAATCCGCATAATTCATCTTCAAGCATCACTTTTGATGATTTGTTGAATGCAAGGCGATTTTCATCGGTTATTTACAAGGCGCAAACCATGTATGGTATAAGGCCGATCGAGGATTATATCCCGAAAAATGCCAAAGGCCAGTTAGAGGAGCACGACCGCATCCGCGAAAGTATTCTTCAATCCGAAGCCGATATGTGGCACTATTAGAAATAAATTATTTTAATTCTATAC
>CAZKOC010000174.1:0-4906 GCA_964554275.1 uncultured Weeksellaceae bacterium | reverse complement strand
ACCGGAGTTTTTCAGTTTTATTTTCTCCATTCCCACGGTGGAACAGGATTGGGATCTTGCCAAAGCCCGACTTTGTTTTTTCTTGCTTCATTTTCCAGTTTGGCATATTCTTCATCAGTCGAGTATTTTTTGAAGTGCCACGCCATTCCCAACCGGACCATTTCCTGGTTGGCATTAATTCCGTTTTGATTGTAAATCACCGAAATATATCGACCATTCCGGTCTTTGTCACCGTTCCATTCTACTTTTACTTCCTGTCCGGAACATAAATCGGAAAGTGCTTTTTTAGCTGCATTTCCGTAAGGTTGCTTTCCTCTTTTCTCGGGACAGTCAATATGTTCAAGCCTGATCATAATGGGCAGTTCGGCGTAAAGAACTTCCAAAGTATCTCCATCTACAATTCGGATTACTTTGGCTGTAAATATTTTCTGTTGAGTATTTGCAATTGATTCGGTTGGAACAACCTGATTGTTAACTGACTGTTCCGGTTCACAGTTTATGAGAAGTGACAGCAGACTGATGAAAATTGATATATACATAAATTTATTGTTCATATCCACATAACGCTCGTCCTTTCTGTTGAGCTGATTTCAAATCGGTTTCAAATATTTTTGTGGAACAGCTTCTCAACCCTTCACATTCGGAATCAAAATGATAACTTTTGCTGTATGCTCCTTTGCAGATATAAACGGTTGTATTTCCTGAAGGCTCTTTCATGGAAAAATCTCCGGAATCTTTGGAGCAAGCGTTCAAAACAAAAACAGAAATAATAACTAAAAAGTTTAATCTTCCCATCCGCACAGCGTTTTCCCTCTTTTTTTGGCTTCTTCGAGCGATACTTTTATAATCTCGTGCTGGCAGTTGGATAACCCCCGGCAACTTTTGGTATAATGGTATTTTTTACCCCCGGAGCTGTCGCAGAGGTAAACGGAGGTTTGGGGTGCAACCGTAAATGATGAAAATATAAAATAGGTTAGGAGAGTGGCGGTAGTGAGTGCTTTAATTTTCATGTGGTGTGTAATTTGTATTTAAATGTAGTTTATTTTTCTAATAACCAATCTATTATATTTATTTTTTGTATTCCTTTGTAAGAGCTTTCGGGTTCTATGTCCATTGTTAGTAAAGTACGTTTGTTATAATCCTTTATCAATTCAAATGGTCGCATTTCCCGCTCAAAAGTGCTTTGCTCTCTTGCACTCCACGCTACTTGGTAATATTCCCAATCACCTTCATTGGTCATTACCGCAAAATCCACTTCTGTCCTGTCGGCTTTGCCAATGTACACACGCCTGTTTCTGCGAAGTAATTCCAGAAAAACGATATTTTCTAAATTATGTCCCAAATCAGTGTTTTTCGTTTTTCCAAGCAATGCTTCTTTGAAACCCAAATCAACTACATAATATTTTTCTTGTGTACGAAGCAGATTTTTCCCTTTAATATCATAGCGTGGAACCTTATAAAATAAATACGCTTCGGTCAGGGCATTCAGATAGTTGTCGACCGTATGATATGATATTGTATTTCCTTCACTTTTAAGCACATTTGATATTTTTGAGCTTGAAAGCGGTGAACCGATATTGTCCAGCATAAATTTTAAAACCCGCTCAAAATTTCCTTCTTTGTACCAGTTATGACGAATGAAAATGTCTTTTTGTGCAATATCATTGTAGATGTTTTGCAGGTATTTCTCCGTTTGATTAGACGGAAGTTCAAGCATTCCGGGCATTCCTCCGTTTTGTAAATACTGCGTAAACAGCAAATCCAACCGGCTTTTGTCTTCAAAAGCACTGACGTATTCCTTAAATGACAACGGATAAACAGGTATGGAAATGTAACGCCCTATCAATAAAGTACCTAACTCACTGCTCAATAAATAGGCGTTTGAGCCTGTAACATAAACATCAATGTTAGGTTTTACAAACAGTCCGTCCACAACACGCTCAAATTCTTTTACGTTTTGGATTTCATCTAAAAAAACGTAACACGGTTTTGACAGATCCAACTGATTGACAATGTGATAATACAGGCTGTCTATATCGTTTAGAAATTTGCGGTTTTCAAAATCTTCAAAATTTAAAAATACGGTTTGATTTTCCGAAATACCCTCTGTTTTCAGATATTCCCGAAACAATTGCATTAGGGTACTTTTGCCACATCGGCGAACACCAACCAGCATTTTAATAAGATTTTTATCTTTTAAGCTCTTTAAAATTTCAAGATATTTCGTTCGTTGTATCATATTTTCAATTTTCTAAAACCTGTTTGTTTTTACAATTTTTAGCAAATTTGATGATTTTCTTTGAATTTTACAAAACTTGTTGGATTTTGCAAGTTTTAGAAAATTGGTTTATTTAGCTGTATTCTGTACAGGGGTCGGGATAGCTTCTTTTTTTCAGTAAGAAGCTAAACGAATATTTATTGTCAATGATTTGACCTTTGGCTAATATTGATTTATCCATTTTTCTATTTTTTGAAGACACTAATCAATAATCCAATTCCTATAATCACATCTACTCCATTCCACAACTCTCTGCCTAAAGCAACTTTAAAAAATGGTTGAAAAAGCAGAGCCAAAGCTCCGTAAATTATCATTTCGGTTTGTCTATTTTGCTGATTGGCTTGATAAGCCAAAACTCCAAAGCCAATTAATGTAGCAAATCTGACGAATTGATATGCAACCAAACATTAAAACAGCTAAGCCTATTCTTATGATTTTATCCATTCTATAAAGCTTCTTCGGGATTACTTGGCCTTGTACTGAAATTTCCATTTTCCTGTAAAATCAACTCGTACTCTAGAATATTGTTATTTAAATATTGTGGTTCATCTTTCCCAAAATCTTCGTTTGTAATAAATCCGCCTTTTATTTCACCATTTTTCATTTCTTTTTCAGGATTCCAACCTTTTCCGTAATAAAAGAAAGTCTGATAAGTTCCGTTAGGAAATGAAAAAGTATAACTGTCGCCTGCCCTAATAAAAGCGTGTCTTACGACTTCATCATTATTTTTAATTGTTACCAGTTTGGGTTCAAATTATTATTGACCAAAGCTCGTAATTTTGTAAGTGCCATAGTTTTAGTTTATTAAAGTTTGTAATTCTTCATCAATACGGTCGGTCGGCAAATCTTTTTTTGCTAAATCAATCAGCCATTCAAAAAGTTCATTGCTTTCTTCTTTTCCAAAGTTGTAATTACTGCACAATCTTATAAAGACTTTTTTCTCATCGTCTTCAATTTTCCCGTCTGCAAGAATTACTCTTGTAAAATCGTAAAGTAGTTTGATTTTCGACAGAAAATCTTCCGGAATTTCCATCGTTACATTGGTTGGGTCTGTAATAAATTCTTTAAAGTCTTCTTCGCAGATTCCTTTTTCTGAAGCTATATTTAAAATGACGTCCAGTTCTTCTTTATCGAAGTTACCATCAATTAACGCGATAAGATAAAGATTGATAAAATGATGTTTTAGTTGATGTTTTTCCATAAGATAAAATTTATTTTTCAAATATATAAATTTAGTCACATAAATGTGACCACAATGCAATTTCATTCTTTGGAGTTTTGAAATGTGGAAATTTCAGAGAAAGAATACCTGCAAAAATTAGGGACCAAAATCCGTAAGTTGAGGGAAGAAAGAAACTTATCCCAGTTTGCCTTGGCTGCCGACTGTAATCTTCCTAAAACCCAGATTGGTCGTATTGAAAGGGCTGAAGTCAATACAACCGTTCGCACTCTTGTTAAAATCTCCAAAGCTCTTAATGTTTCCATGAAAGAAATTTTTGATTTATAAAA
Source organism: uncultured Weeksellaceae bacterium (assembly GCA_964554275.1). Classification (GTDB taxonomy): domain Bacteria; phylum Bacteroidota; class Bacteroidia; order Flavobacteriales; family Weeksellaceae; genus Moheibacter. Next base: position 1,119 of record CAZKOC010000174.1, on the reverse strand, counting down.
GGCTAAGTTGGTTAGGATATTTAAACATTTTCTAATCTTTTAATCACTTCAAACAACTGCTCGGAATAATTAAAAATATCATCTAAAGAAAATAGCTCCCACCGGTTCTCTTTTTTGTTTTCATCCAAAACGGCTAAGTATTTTTTCTTTCCATTAAGATAGAGACGACAAAGTGTTTTTCTATTGTTATCGTCCAGTAAAACTGCAAGATAAGATTGGGCATCTCTGTAATGGATTCTTTCAACTGCTGTTTTTTGTCTTAAAATGGTTTTTACAATCATGAAGCCCTCCAGTTCTTCTTCTGTTGTGATAATAGAACTTTCTTCCAGATGGGGAAGCTCCAATTCAGCTGTTTTTTCCTTTACGATTTCATCTTCTTTTGTAAGTGCCGATTTAAGTCTTTCAGTGATGATATCACTTAAATACTGTTGAATAGATTTTTTGGTAAGATTCGTAAACTGTTCTAATACTTTTGCAGTTACTAATCCCGGATAAACTTGTTTTGCTAATAGTCTGACAAAATCAGCAGATGGATTGTTGAATTCAGAATGAATTAATTTTTTTAATTCTCCTGTATATTTAAGATCGCTTGCAGTATTTACAATATTTTCAAAATCAAAATGTGCTTTGTGGAATTTCTTTATTTCTTCTATCTGATTATCCTTAAGATCTGTGATATCAAAGAAAAAGAAAGGCTTTTCATCCATTTTATTAGGTTCATTTAAATCGGTATAGAATTTAAACTCCAACCCATTTGTCAGAATTGCAAATTTAGCTTTGGTTGTATGAAAATACCTAAAAAGTTGAGACTCGTTGTTGATGTTAAGTAGATTGGAATGATGCTTACATTCGATAAGAATAACAGGTTCGCCATCTTTCAAAATAGCATAATCAATTTTTTCTCCTTGCTTGATTCCTATATCTGCAATAAATTCGGGAACAACTTCCGCAGGATTGAAAACATCATATCCTAATTCTCGAATAAATGGCATTATAAAAGCATTTTTTGTTGCTTCTTCTGTACAAACTTGTTCTTTTAGCTGTTCTATTCTTTGACCAAGCGATTTTATCTGAGCTTTAAATTCCATAGTACTTAAATTTTAGTTCTCAAACTTACCA
>CAZKOC010000173.1:0-4940 GCA_964554275.1 uncultured Weeksellaceae bacterium | reverse complement strand
TTTTCTGTTGCAGGATGGAATTCAGGAGCAACCGATATTTATGTTGATGCAGGAAATCAAATCTACATCAGCGGTTGGAAAGAAAATCAAACCAACATAAATTTAGGAGAAATGATTGCATTGAAATATAATTCCGAAGGCGAATTGATATGGGATAAATCCTATAGTGAGCCGGGAAGAAGAATCCGTTCTTATGACATCAAACCTACATCGGATGGTATTGTCATCACAGGATTCAGTAACCATATCAGTACATTTACAAACAGAGTAATTGGGGTTAAATACAATTCAAACGGAGATTTGATTTGGAACACCAGTTCAACTGATTTTAAATATTACCGCGATTTTCACATAGACGATTTGGACAATGTTTATATTTTAAATCAGGAATATTCCACTGCACACCCACACAGAATTTATTATTCACTTTCCGCTTTCACTTCAGCAAAAGTGATGAAAATTTCGGCGGACGGAAATAACGTAGAAGAAGAAACTTTCATAGGTGATGAATTGTCGCCGCTTGATCCTGTAAATCTTATACCGTTTGAGAATGGAAAACTATTAATCGGAACTGAATTGACTAATGAATTAGATCATTTTTCGGGAATTAAATTCTTTGAAACGACACATGAAGTTTTAGGAAGCAATGATCAATCAGATGAATTATCAGGAAACTGGTTAGGGCAGAATTACCCGAATCCGTCAGTAAATATTACTGCAATTCCATTTAAAATTACGCAGCCCGGAAATGTAAAAATCATACTCTTGGATATGCAGGGAAGAGCAATCAAAATATTGACTGATCAATATTATACGGCAGGAAAACATACAATTCAGACAAACCTTTCAGGAATTCCAAAAGGCATTTATTTCTATCAATTGAAATCTTCATCAGGTTTTGCTAAAACGCTTAAACTCATCGTCAGATAAATATTTCATTTTTTTAAATCTTATTTGTTAAATAAAAAGACCGCTCAATTGCGGTCTTTTTTTCGTGTGAATAGTTTTATTAAATTTACATGGATGTTAAAGGCCCTTAATTTTATTTCAGCGGTATTATTGTTTTTGGTGGGTTGTAATCCTGAACACCATAACCAGAATGCCGTCAATCTGCCTGTAAACAAAGAAGATTATAATTACCCTGTTCCTGAAAAAGATGCGTCGATTAATGAATTAAACAATTATGCGACTGCTCAATGGGCTAAAGATAATTACCAGGAGGCGCTTAACTACTTTTCTATTGCCTACCAGCAGGCAAAAAAACAAAATGACGAAGTTCAGATTGCAAATATCCTCAACAATTTAGGGCTCGTGCATTGGAGGTTGGGCGATAACCGCTCGGCAATGGATTGCTACAAGGAATCCAACCGGCTTGCAGAAAAATTAGGACTTCAAAGATTGACGGGGCTTACTTTTACCAATCAGGCACTGATACAAAAAGAAGAAGAAAACTTCAAAGAAGCCACTAGCAACAACGAAAAAGCAATCAAAATTTTCAGAGAGTTAAATTTTCCCCGTGACCTGGCTATATCTTATAACAATCACGGACAAATCTTCAAGAACCAGTCAAAAAATGATTCGGCTCTGCAAAATTACCTGAAAGCCATAAACATTTATAACCAAATTGATTACAAGGACGGAATGGCTGCGACTTATTACAATCTGGCAGAAATTTACTCACGAACGGGAGAAAAGCAGAAAGCGATTTCCTCAGCTATTAAAAGTTTAAAATCAGGATTGGAAGGTGAAAGCAAAGTAAGAATCAGTGAAGGATACAGAAAATTAGGTGAAACCTATGAACATTTCCATGAAGCGGATTCCGCGTTGAAATATCAAAAAAAGTATGCCGAATTTGAAAAAGAAATATTGATCGCCAATCAATCCGAGAAATTAATTGAAGAACAGGCAAAACTCGGAAATGAAGTAAAGAACCTGAGAATCCAGAACCTTGAAAAAGAAAAAATAATTGCAAAAAACCGCCTTTGGCTGATTATAGTTTCGATTCTTATCATCATTCTTTTCGTTTCCTTAATCATTTACAGGCGGGTTTCTAAAATACAGTTAAACAAGAAAAAACTTGAATTGGAATTGGAAAATTCACAAAAAATTCTTCAGATCAAAAAGAAAGAATTACGTACCTATATTGTGGATTTATCTCAAAAAAATTCATTGATCAATGATTTACAGCATGAACTATCTGCGCAATCCAATACAAATGAAATTCAGGTTGCACAATTACTCAATCAAAAAATTCTTACGGATGATGATTGGGATAAATTCAAAACAAAGTTCAATGCTATTTATCCTGAATTTCTACCCAAAATCAAATTACTGGACACTTCCATCACTGAGGCTGAGATAAGATTACTGGTTTTATTAAAATTGAAATTATCGGGAAAAGAGATGGCCGGAACATTAGGAATCTCCCCGCAAAGCGTACGTGTTACAAAAATGCGCCTCAAGAAAAAACTACAGGAAGAAAATTATGACTCAGTTGAGGATTACTTATCGGAATTATAATTTATCACTGCAAAATATAAATCAGAAATAAAGTAGGGATCAGGTAAATCACAATGGACTGCGCTCCCGGATAATCTTTTGCCAATCGTTGTCCCATAAACAATAATAAAAAAGTAATTGCAGATAAAATCCCGCTTCTCATTGCCCAGCAGCTGTCATTCTTACACCATAACATAATTCCGCCGATAATAGCTGTAACTCCTGATGCTATTTCCAATATTAAAATCAAAAACAGGGAAAACGGAACCATCCCTTTGAGGACGGTTTGGGAAAAGTGAGATTCCAGCCAACTTAAATTGCCCTTCCAATCTATAATCTTATCAATTCCGGATTGCAAAAAAACGATCGCTAAAAGCGTTAATATAAAAATTGAAGCAAGATGTTCCATCGTTAAAATTTATTTTATAAAACCCAAAATTAAAGATTATAAAAACAAAAACCTTGTCAAAGTTTAAAACTTTGACAAGGCTGAGTATTTGGAAAAGAGATTTTATTTCTTTTTACCTTTCTTTTGTTCTTGTTGTTTTTGTTGTTCCTGTGCCTGCTCCATTAGTTGTTGCATTTTAGCTCCCCACTTGCTTTGCTTTTTCGGTTTTGATTTATTTTCCTGAATGGTCGCATGGATTTTTTTATCATCAATCATCACATTTTTGATGAACATCACAATCCCTATATTAATCACGTTGGAAACCAGATAATACCACGAAAGACCCGATGCATAACCATTTAAGAACACAAAGAAAAATACCGGCATCACGTACATCATATATTTCATGATGCGCATATCAGGCATTCCTTCTTGTGGTGGCTGGTTGAAAGTGTCCAAAGAACCGGAAACTTTAAAGTAAACCACCATCGCAATGATATAAGACAATGCCAGGATACTGATGTGCCCATCCATAAGCGGAACCCAGCCAGGTAACGAAATCGGTGAGTCATAAGCGGTCAGATCCTCAGCCCATAGAAATGATTCTCCGCGTAAATCGATGATGTTCGGAAAGAACCTGAAAAGTGCATAGAAAATAGGAATCTGAATCAAAGCCGGCAAACATCCCGATAAAGGATTGACCCCTGCTTTCCGGTAAAGTTCCATCGTGGCCTGTTGCTTTTTCATCGCATTTTCCTGTCCTTTGAATTTTTCACCTAATTCGTTCAATTCAGGACGCAAAATCCGCATCATTGCACTTTGTCTGTACTGTTTATACATAATTGGTGACAATACCAATTTCACGACTATGGTCATCAATAAAATTACCCAACCGTATGCTACTCCCGATTTGGCAAGCCATTGGAAAATATTAAGGAAGAAATGCTTGTTTATCCAACCTAAAATTCCCCAGCCAAATGGGATGATGCTTCCAAAATCTTTTCCTTCGTATCGTTCGTCTGTCAGCAGTCTGTAATCGAGCGGAACAAAGTCCCATTGCATTTTGTAATTCAGTTCACTTCCCGAAACAGGCAATAATGCCTGAAAATTATAATTTTTACTAAAGTTCGGATCTTTGTCATGAACTACTTTCGAATTTCCTGCAGGTTTTTGAAATCCTTCGTCAAATGAAAGGATTGAAGAAAAGAACTGCTGCTTGAAAGCTATCCAGTCAACCGCATCTTCTTCCTGCCATTCGTCCGCTCCAAAAAGCTCATATTCCACATCATTTGTTCCCCTGAACCGGAAATAAGTCTGTGCCCAGTAATTTTCCTGTTGTTTTCCCTTCTCTACCGAAATGGCATTCAGATCCCATTCAACTTCAAGATTTTTATCGGACGTAATTTGATGAATTCCCTGTGATTTGATTTCAAACCCGATGGTATAATCATCGCCCATTGTATAGACATATTGCAAACTTCCTTGCGCCAAAGCGGCATTCATCGTCACAATAGTTTTGGAATCTGTTTTTTGAACCGCAGGTGCAAAATTTAACTGGGTGGAATTAATTTCATTTCCTGATTTATCTTTGAATTTCAGGTTAAATTTATTGTTACCGTCTTTTATGATGTAGAGCGGTTGTTTATGGTCTTTCGCTGCAGAATCAAAAGCGGAAAATTCTTTCAATGACAATTCTGAAATATACCCTCCTTTTCCTGAAAAAGTCGCTTTTATTTTATTATTTTCCAATGAGTAATCCTGAGCGGATATTACCTGTGAAGTCGAGTCATTCTGAATTTGCAACGGAACGCTGGGTTGTGCTGCTTCTATGGTTTGTGTTTCCTTTTGCTGTTTCTCCAAAGCGAGCTGTTCCTCACGCTGGCGCTCTTTTAATTCTTCTTCCGAGGGTCGGTTGATGTAAAAAAATGCGGCCATCAAAACCGCTATAAGTGCAAAACCAATAAATTGGTTTTTATCAAATTTTCTTTCCTGTTGCATGAATCAGTTCGTTTTGTTTTTGCAATAATGCTGCTTCTATAAATTTTATAAATAA
>CAZKOC010000172.1:0-4941 GCA_964554275.1 uncultured Weeksellaceae bacterium | reverse complement strand
TACGGTCGAGTTTTTAGAAAGCAAATCGGAGTCAATCACTTTCAATGTAGTTAAATCTATAGTGAATTTGATAACCCCCAACCCTGAAGTTCCCACAAAAGCATCTACGAAGTCATCATAAAAATTGAAATCGGTAGAAGAAAAAACATTTGAGGAATTAAGGAACATGACCTCTTCATCCGCAATGTTGATCCAGGTTTCTCCTCCGTCTTTTGAATACATCAATTTAAATTCCGAAGCATCTGAATCGTGTGTCGCTGCTATGATTTTTCCATCTGTCACTGTGGAATGTTTCATATTGTGTACAAATGAATTGTTTAACTGTGTCCAGTTTGCCCCGTTGTCAACAGATGTAAAAATTCCCTTATTTGTAGCAATTGATAATTGATTGGGGTTCAATGGATTTTGAATTAATTTGAAAATCATGTCAGAATTAACATTCAGCGCCTCCAAACCATTGCTGCTAACCGTCCATGAACTTCCGCCGTTGGTAGATTTATGAACCCGGCTTCCTTTTGCAACGGTCACGTTTTGAGGATTTCCCGAATCAAAAAGAATGCCCGTTACAACCCCGGAAGAGGAAGGAAGGTTTATTGAATTAGACTGAACATTATCTAAATCTGAAAAGTCGATTTCATAGATCTCTGGATTGTCACCAAAAGATGAGAATGACACCCATATTTTGTCTGAATCAGGTAAGGTTGCTACATCATGTAAATTATTCGAAAAATTGGAATAAATCTGGTGTTGGGTTTCACCATGATCATCACTTACTTTTAAATTAGAACCCATAAATCCACCCGAAAAAGTGAAAACCCGGCCGGGAAGATTCCTGTCTATGAATACAGTTGTACCGGAATTATTGGTCACAAAATTCAAAGGCATGATGTTGTATGCGCCTTCTTCATTTGTCTGGATATTTTTATGTGCAAATCCAAACTGAACACCATAATACAAATGTTCTTCTTCGCCATTATTGAAATAGTTGATCTGTCCGTCCGAAGCAAAATAAGGCGTTTTCACTCTTACCATTGTTTCCCCCTTATTGGTTGAAAACATAGGATAATAATTTGCTGAAATAAACACTTCATTTTCAACAAACGGATTAAATGAGGCATCAAGCCCGTAAGAGTATTCTTCCGGATTGTCCAGTGCATCCGGGTAAACGTGCAATGTCCATGTTGCTCCGCCATCATTTGAAATGGCCACTTCATTGTCTTCCAGTATGATCATATTGGACGGATCTGAAGGGTTGAATTGAATTATATTGATACAGTCCAATAAATAATCCGTCCAGGCAATCGGAACTATATTCCATGTGTCTCCGCCATCAGTTGATTTGTATAAATTTTCAGGATACTCACCAAAGCTTATTCCGGTTCCTACCCAAATTTCATTAGGATTCGTGGGATTGAAAGTAATGGGTTGCAGCACAATTCCGGGGATTTTTTCCACCCATGTCTGTCCGCCGTCTTCCGAAATCAATAAACCACCATCAGTATTCGTGTCGCCATTTCCTCGTGTAATGTATAGTTTTTCAGGATTTTCCGGATGAATGGCTACCTGTCCTGTGAAAATGTTGAGATTATCGGCGGTATAATAAACCTCATCCCAGGTTTCGCCGGCATCTGTTGTGTAAAATGTTTTTTCAAGATTTGCGAAACCTATTTTATATCCAACGGAAATCAACGCATAGTCAGAGTCCGATTCAGAAATACTGTAAGAATTAATCCAGTTGCCCCCCGATGAAGGATCCGGGTTTGGGGTTGTGTATTCATGCTCAATAGTTCGCGTTGCAATATCTAACAAATACAGAGTACGTCCGGCGGCAGCACTACTTGCATTTTGCAAAAAATAAGTCAGCCTGTCGTTTTTGTATGTGTGTAAATTGTTGTCCAGTTTGCCGAATGAACCATTTTGTTCAGAATAAAAAATCGTCCAGTTTTGTCCATTGTCATCTGAAGTTAAAATGTGATTTCCTAATGTAATCGCATAAAGCTTGTTTTGAGTTGTTTTGTCGTATGTAACGCCAAAAATTCTTCCAAATTCATTTGAACCGACTACTTCAAACTGTGCAAATAAAAGAGGAATACAACAAAAATTGATTAGTAATAAAAGAGTAAATTTTTTCATGTGTATTTTGGGTGTAAAAATTATTTATGCAAATTCGTCACAAAGATTTTTAATCCAAAAATTTTCACCGGAAATAGCACGACTTAATGTAAGAAAAAGTGTGACAATTTATTTAAATCATTGAAAGATAGTCATATAAATTTATATCTTCTTCCAAATTCATTTTTTTAATGATTCGTTCTTTTCGCTTCCGACAGGCTTCTACAGTGATGTTCAGAAGAGAGGAGATTTCCTTGGTCGACAGATTCATGTACACATACGACAAAAAACGGATGTCATTTGAGGTAAGTTCCGCGTGTTTTTCCTTGAGAGAAGAAAGAAAACCGTAATTTGTTTCTTCAAAATGGGTAAAAAAGTCGTCCCATTCAGAATCTTTTTTCAGGTGATTTCTGAGTTCCAGGATCCGCTTTCTCAAATTTTCATTCTGCGAAATTTCAGATTCTTTTGTGAGCGAATCGATGATGTCCTCAATTAGTTCATTCCGGGTAGAAATGGACAATGCTTTTGAAGCCAGCTGTCTGTTTTTGCTTTCTATCTCATTTTTAAACCGTTCTTGCTCCAAAAGAGCCAGAGCTTCGCGTTCATTGAGTTGTTGTTCAAGGATTAATTTGTCACTCTTCTCTTTCTCCAGCTCTAATTCGGTGATCTTTTGTGTTCTTTCCGCGATTATTTTTCGCTGTTTCAATTTGACCGAATAATTTCTTAAAGACCAAAGGATGATGAGGATGAAGATAACACCAGCAGCGATGATGGAATAGAAAATTTTTCGTTCTGCACTTAATTTTTTCTGACTGTCAGACAATTCTTTCTGGTAATTCTGAAGTTCAAATTTGATACGGCTGTTTTCAAACAATTTTCCATTTTTTACCTGATTCAGAGAGTCTTTTGCTAAAATAACAGAATCCTTGTAAGCAAAAGCAGTAAAATTATCATTGAGAATTTTGTAAAGTTCAGTTAATCGGTTAAATACATCAATCTTATTTTCTATGCTCGAATTTATATCGTTCGCTGCACGATTTGCATAATCAATGGCCGCCTGAATATTCTTTTCATTTTCGTAAATGCTCGAAAGAATCATAAATACGGATATTCTATGCTCACTCAACTCCGGGGTGTTTAAAGCGGGAAGCAACTGTAAGGCAATTTTTTTTGCAGCGGAAAAATCTTTTTTTAAAACCAGATTTTGGGCGTTTGTAATTTTGGCCTGGGCAAGAATCGATGGTGCGTTTTTGAGTAAGGGTGTTGCAATTTTTATATATTTTTCCGCTTTTTCTGCTTCCCTTTTTTCATTGGCAACCGTTGCCAAATTCACAGCGTATAATCCGATTTTCAGGCTGTCGTTATTTTCTTTTGCTATTTCATATGCTTTCAAAAAGTATTCCTCTGACTTTTCAAATTGATTTTCTTTGGAATAGAGAATCGCGATGTTGTTCAGCACAATCATTTCGTATTTTGCATCCAGTTCTTTCAGTGCAATTTTATAGGCTTCCAGGTAATTATCAAGTGCTTCACCGTAATCCAACATCAGATAATAATTCGCCCCGATATTGTTAATCGCCAGAAATCGTTGTTTGTGCCAATTATTTTCTTCGGATATTGCTTTTGCTTCTGTAAGGAACTCGAGAGATTTTGCGTGATTTTTCTTGTTCATTTCTTTCACTCCTGAAACAATCAATTCATCACATTGCTCAAGTGTTTGAGCAGAAATTATTCCTGAAAAAAATAAACCAAAAAAAACCGTTCCAATCAAGAAAGTCCTCACTATCAGAAATTAAGCCCTAAAGATACAACAATTAGGAAATGAAGAATTGCGTAACCGCATAAATCACCAATCCGACCAATCCGCCGACCAAAGTTCCGTTGATCCGGATGAACTGCAAATCTTTTCCGACTTCCAGTTCCAGCTTGTTACTCAGTTCTTTGCCTTCCCAACCTTCAATCGTTGAGCTAATGACCTTCTGTACTTCTTCACTGTTTTTTAAAACCATCCGGTAAATGAAATGACGGATCCATTTATTCAATCGCAGCTTTAAATCTTCATCATTTTGCAAAGAATCCGACAGCTTTTGAATGTTTTTGTGCAGATAATGATTCAGCCCCGAATCCGGGTTTTCTATGCCTTGTTCCAGCATTTTTTTGACCGATCCCCAGGCGTCGTCTGCATATTCATTTAAATTTTCAGGTGAAATCAAATCAGTTTTGAGCTGGGTGAATTTTTCTTCCCAATTTTCTGAGACCAATAAATCATCTGCGAAACTTTCCAGATTTTCGGTTAATTTTTTCCGGACGAAGTGGTCTTTGTCCGATTCTATTTCTTCAATAAACTTGGAAATTCCGTCGGTCATTTCACGGGAAATCCTTTTTCCCACCAAAAATGAAATGAACGGACGGTTCTCACTGATTCGTTCACGTATCATCTGCTGGCTTTCTTCCACATATTCCCTCAGTTGAGGCAGAAGTGTCTCTAGCAGTTTGATGTGCTCACCTTTTTCCACCATATAATGAATTCCGGAAGAAGTAATTTTCTGATAATCAATTGTTTTTAATATCTCAGAACCTTTTCTTGCCAGAAAATCACGTACTTCATTATCGTTGAGGTCATTGATGATTTTTTTGATTAAATTCAGGATTTCGGTTTCCAGAATTTTCCGGCTGCTTTTTTTGTTGAGCCAGTCCGAAACAAATTTTATGACATCTAATTTTTCAATGTAAGGGCGGATGCTTTTGGAGGTGAGAAAATTATTCTTCACAAAAGAACCCAGATTTTTTCCCAGATCATTTTTCTTTCGTTCGATTAGATTTGTGTGC
>CAZKOC010000171.1:0-4960 GCA_964554275.1 uncultured Weeksellaceae bacterium | reverse complement strand
ATATTTATTTTCCTTAATCACATTATGATTGATGTCTTCTACCCTTATGAGGCGGTTAGCATTGTCATAGAAATAATATTCCTTGTTTCCGCTCGGTGAAGTCACGCTCTTGATCCCGATCAAAGGATCATAAGTATAAGTCGTGATCTGGTAATCTTTGAATGCAGGCTTGAGCCTGAATTCGTCCAGCTTTTGCCTCAGTGTTTCTTCGGTCGCGTCATTTACGTCCAGGTTCGATTTCGTATAAATTTCGAGGTTCTTATATGCCTCTGCACTGGCAGACAAACCAAATGCCTGCATCACCTGAGCATAGGTTGCACCTTCTATCTGTGCCAGCAGCAGGGTTCCGTTATAGCCATAGATAAAAGTAGTGGGTATACCGGTTTTGGTAGTCGTCTGAAGGACATTTCCCATTACATCGTACAGGTCGTTCTTCTCTTCGGCCTTTAGGACATTATTTATCCCGAATTTCTTTACGGATGATGGAAAATAATTGTCCGCATGGTCAAATTTCATTTCTACCCTCCCCGTTTCTACATTATTTTGTTTTTGAAGAACTTCAAGAGGCACGGAATACATACTTGCATTTAAAAGCTTTGTATTGTTTTTCTCCTGCGCGTACTTATAACTGACTTCTGACACCATACCGTCCGCGGAAGTTTTCTTCTCAGCCATCAGGTTATTGTTCTGCAGGTTGAAGCTTCTCTCCACGGTTACTTTTAGGGAGTTCAATTGGGAATCGTAAGTGTAATCCTCGGTCTTTATCTTTTCCGCAAAACGTTCCTGGGTATAAATAGTAGCAGGATCTCCGGACGGATGGCTTAAATCACAATGATCACATAGAATCTCATATTTATATATTTGAGCCGGATCGTATGCGGGAAGCGTATAGTCAAAAACAGTAGACTGTTTCTTAACATGGTCCGCGTCATAAATTTCCTGTTTATCCGGTATTCCTTTTTTCAGCAGGTTATAATTAGGCCATACATTATTATTGTTCGGGATAGTAGGGTGGGGATACTTGGGGAAATCATAGGGCGTTTTGTAATAATATTTTGTATAACCGCCCTTATCACTTTCCGTGACCTTTATGTTTTTATATATAATGGCTTCTTTCTGGTCATCCGCTACTGCTACTCCGCTGGGAACTCCCGGCTCATTAAATAAATTATAATCATACGTTATGGTTTTATTAGGGTTGGAGGCATAAGAAGGATACATTGGATGGAAGTTATCTCCCCTGCTGAAGTATTGTATTTTTTCGATCCTCACACCCGAATTGGGAAGAGTTGTTTCGTTCACATAAGGAGGAGAAGTATAGTGCTTTTCAAATATATAAATCTCCCCGTTACCGCCTGAACCTGTTATTTCTATATAAGCGCTGCCATTGGAAGGGACGACATAGTAATAGCTTGTTTCAGAATCTTCTATTTCATAATTATACCAGGTAAAGTTGTATGGATAAGTATTAATTGTATTTTTTACTTTATAAGCCAGCTTAGGTGGTAATGTCGGCCCCTTGTATTCGTTCTCAGGATCATTGGGCCATGGGTAGATTTCATGTTTTTGAAAACTTATATATATGCGGGAAGAGGGAGAGTGTTCCAGTCCTGTGATATGATAGATCCTGGAATCATTTGTGTCAAATTCAATCAATTCGACTTGTTCTAAATACTGAATCTCGGGATCTGAAAAATCATACGGATCCTGCATCTTTTGTATATATTCAGGAGTATTTTTATTTACCTCACCATAGAAATCGTAAGGTCTGATTTTATTTGCACCAAATTGATAATCAATCTTAGCTCCGGTAGGGAGGATTATAGACTTCAATATCCCATGCATCAGAGAATTGGGATTGTCATCTCTGTAAATACCACGGAAGGCTAAAAGATCTTTCCACAAATTGGGACTCGGTCCGTAAATATTGAGAGGATTATGATTGTATTCAAATTTCGTTTTATCAAGGACATTTGAGTTTTTATCCAATCTGCTGATTCGGTATAAATTACGGGTGATCATAGTTCTTGTTTCAGGCTGCCCGTAATATTCATCAAAAATATTATAGAACTGATAGTAGCTATTTTCTATGGTCAGTATATGTTTTGAAATAAAATTATCTTTATGGTCTCTCAGGGTAAAGCCGCTGAAGAAATATCGGTCATGAAAATCAAATGATGTCCCGCTGTTGCCATGTTCAATCATAATTGAGCCATAGTCTGTTTGAATTTTTTCCGGCAGATAGATCCATCCTTCAATAATTGTATCGTTACTGTGTTCTTTATATTTTATATATTTCTTGTTTGTATAAGTAACTATCTGCCTGTTTTTTGCATCCAGTATTTTTGTGATATAGAAAGTATTTCTCATATCAAACCCATCGTCATAAGGCATTTTATAGTAATCATAATCCTGGAAATAATATTTATATCCTTTACTGTCCGTGATAGTAAAGGATTTTACCGGCTTCCTGTTTGGAGTCAGGGTTTCCCTTTCAAATTCAATTTTTATATTACTCGGAGTCAGTTTTACGATATGATAGGTATCATTGGGCTGAATTCCAATTTTTTCAAATTTAAAGCTACCCTGCTCTCCGTTGAGAGTATAATAATATATGTCATTCCAATCCCCGTTTGCAGGATCAACTTCATCTATCCAGCTGCCCATTACTTTTCTTGAAATTGTAAAATTGCTTCCTGACAGCATCCAGTTTCTTGCAACCTGACCGCTGTATTCCCCCATCCGGTAGGCGTTCGGATTATAGGAAACGCTAAGGTTGACGTTAAAGTCTTTCGTTGCAGGGAGGTCGGCCAGCGGAAATGAAATGTCCGGGACTCCCGTTTGGTTAGCTACAGGTGTCAGCACAGATGCTGCATTGGAATTATCCTGGCTTTTTAAAGATAGGCCTGTTAAAAAAGCCAATATTATATAAAAATTTCTCATCGCTTTATTTCTTCACTAATTTAGAATTCACAGATTTTTTTGATGTTTTAACGGTTACAATATATACGCCCGGTGGCAATATGCCCGTATTGATTTTGGTTACCGTATTCCTGGTCTTTACCGACTGTATTCTCCTTCCGCTCATATCATGCAGCAGTATTTCCGCTTCCTCATTATTTTCTATGGCAAACCCGATTTCCACATAACAATAGTCTTCCGAAGGATTCGGGTAGATCCTGATCTCATGTTGTTCTATAAGCTCATCAAGTTGCTTGTCCGCCAATTTTACTATTTTCCAGTTCTCACTGCCGGTTTTCTCGGCACTGGTTCCTGCCAGAAGATAAGTTCCGTCATTTTGTAATTTCGCGGACACCAGGCGTTCTTGTTTTTTCTTCGAGTTCCCCTCTACATATTTTCTCCATTCTTCATTTCCATTGGTGTCTATATACAGTATCCAGAATTTCTCGTCATCACGTTTTACGGTTTCTTCCGCCTGTGTATATCCGCCTAACAAAAATCCCTTGTCCGTGCTTTGATTATTGTTGCCTGTTTTTCTGATCACATCCATACTCATCAACACACCTCTGTTTCCAAAACTGTAGCTCTTTTGCCACAATTCATTACCATTATGATCCAGTGAAATTAACCATAGATCCGTGCCTTCTCCCGCATCTTCTTTTTTATTCCCTGAAGCATCGCTTCTGCTTTCTCCTCCTATCAGGTAGCCACTGTCCGTGAAAGCAATTGTTTTAGGATGATCATCTCCTTTTCCGCCGTAAGTTTTTTGCCACTCCACATTGGCATCTTTATCTATTTTTACAATCCAGTAATCACCTTCTCCGAAACTATCTTCCGTTTTGCCTGAGAAAGTTCCGACAGAAGAGATCAATCCTTCTTTATTATTTTCCTGATATAGATTTTCAGGATTGGCAACACCACCTGATTTTCCTGAAGCGGAATAAATAACCAGCACTGCTCCGTCATCCGGTGTTGGTATCATATTCGTGATTTCGTCTATAGACTCGCCTCCCAAAATGGTGGTTTGCAAAAGTTTTCCGCTTTCATCCAGTTTGGAAATGAATACGTCTTTAGAGCCGAACAACAGATCATTAGAGCTGATGTTTCCTGCCACAAAAAAGCCATTATCTGTTGACTGCACCACCGTAGATGCCTCATCATTGCTTTTTGTACCTAATGTTTTTTGCCAGAGCTCCTCACCGTTTTCATCCAGTCTTATGATCCAGACATCCGAGCCCCCGGCATTGTTTTCTTTTTTATCATTCGATTGATGGGAGAAAGAAGTTCCCGCCAAAAGAAAACCTCCTTCTTGTGTAGCGGTTAGGGAACTGAGATAATCATTTTTTGTTCCTCCGTAATATTTTTCCCATAACAGATCCCCGTTTTGAGATAATTTTACGATACGGTAATCATAGCCATTATTATGTTGCTGGTTCTTTTGATTTATTGAACTGCCCGAGAGTAATATGTGACGGTCAATGGTGAAAGTCATAACAGAGAGGATGTCTTGTGTCGAAGAAGATATATCCTTCTGCCAAAGTACCTCCTGGGCTGACAAGCCAAATGCTAAGCTGAAATACAGCAGGCTTAAATACTTTTTTTTCATAGATGTTTAAATTATATTTTTTGAATCATAAGATGAGTGCATAAAGCACCAGGGGTGATTATACATCATACAGAAATTGGCTGTGAAACAACCGATTACCGGGTTATTAAATCTTTTGTGAATATTATTAAGAGAATTATAGATATGAAATGCGGGAAAAATGCATTTACCGGGGTAAGTGTTTTTCATAAGGTTTAAATTAGGTTGATCATATAAGCTTTTAAAGCTTATAGCACAAATTTATCATTTTTTCTCAAAAATAAAACACCTGAATCCTGGTATTTTTTCAAACATCAGTGACAATGTTCCTCTCCGTTGATCTGAAGGCTTCCTTCCGCGGGTGAGATGTAGGGGATATTTAAATTCAATCCTCTGAGGATGAATAAAATTCCA
>CAZKOC010000170.1:0-4983 GCA_964554275.1 uncultured Weeksellaceae bacterium | reverse complement strand
ATTTCTATGTAATGGTCAGAAAAGATAAATCCATAACAGAAAAAATAATTATAACTATTTAATTTTCATCCCATGTTGAATTTAAGTAAAAACCATAATAACTTAGTTCTTCTTTCTTTTTGGGGATACCTCATACTCAGCACTTTTATAGCACTCATTCCTGCTTCGCAAATGCAGGGAGTAAGGCCATTGCCGGAACAACCTGATTTAACCGAAAATGAAAGAAAAGGACTGGATATTTATGTTTCCGAAAATTGTATGGCATGCCACACGCAGCAAGTCCGAAGCATAGAAATGGACAAGATCTGGGGTTCGCGCCCTTCCATACCCTCGGATTACTATTACAGTAAACAACGACTGGACTTTTGGAGACAATCACCATCTCTTTTAGGAAGTGAACGCACCGGTCCAGATCTGACTAATATAGGTCAGCGGCAGGCCGCAGCTGAGTGGCATTTACTTCATTTGTACAACCCCAGATTGGTCGTAAAAGAATCTGTTATGCCTTCTTACAACTGGCTGTTCAAAGAAAAAGATAGTTTAAACATTACAAAATACGATGTGGTACTCAATGTGCCGCCTCACTATTTAAAAAATAAAAAGAACAAAGTCATTGCTACTCAAAAAGCTTTGGACTTGGTTGCTTACCTGACATCGCTCAAGCAACCTGCTATGCCTGATGAAACTACTGTTGCTTTCATCCCTTCCAAAAAGAAAAAGGCAAATACCAATTCCGAGACGGCATCTGATTTACCGGACGGAGAAGAACTTTTTATGAAAACCTGTTCAGCCTGCCATCAGGCAGATGGGAAAGGTCTGCCGGGGGCGTTCCCACCTCTGGCAGGAAGTCCTATTGTTAATAACGAAGACTATTCAATCATGGTTCAAATTATTTTAAAGGGATACGATGCCCGGGAAGAATTTGCAGTCATGATAGGATTTGCCGACCAGTTGACCGATAAGGAAATTGCGGCAATCGTAAACCATGAGCGCAGCAGCTGGGGAAATAATGCTTCCCAGATTACAGAAGCAGATGTAAAAGCAGTACGGGATTCGGTAATGAGCAAAACACCTTAATTATGAAGTCAAAAATTATCATTGGTTTACTATTTACCATCATTTCATTTTCACAGGCAATTGCCTGCGAAGTTTGTCAGGCCAATCAACCTAAAGGATTGAAAAACATAACCCACGGGACAGGTCCGGAAGGAAACTGGGATTACATTATCATTTCGGTTGCCATACTGGTTGTAAGCGTTACGCTTATTTTAAGCTTAAAATTTTTGATCAAACCGGGAGAAAAAGACCCGGGGCACATCAAAAATATTGTTCTCGAAAGAAAACCATAAGTCATGGAAGAAAAAGAAAAAATCATACGTGTATTTTTGGATGAAGACCCTAGACCTTTTGCCGAGTTTGAATCACCAGTAAAATTCATTTTTGATACCACAAAAATACCTGATGGAAAACACACGCTTAAAATCGTGGTAACCTCTACTGATGGAGCCGAAGGAATTAAAATCATTCCGTTTGAAGTCAGAAACGGCCCTTCCATTTCCGTGTTAGGGCTCAAGGAGAATGAAGTTGTAGATACACAAATCCCCATTACCATCAATGCGTACGGAAGCGAACGAAAAGACGTTTTCGTAATTACGGGTTCTGAAACTCCAAAAGCAATTCCTTCCTGGATTTGGGCGCTGGTCCTCCTTTTTGTTGGTTTCGGGATTTTTTATCTGATTATGTACTGGAATCCTGATTTGTATGAATCCTTTTTTTAATTGATTTATCATATAAACAAACTATACACAAAAAGCAGAAAAAATTTAAATTTAAACAACATCATGAACATCACACAAGAAACAATTATAGGAGAATTGGTCGCACAGGACTACAGAACTGCTGAAGTCTTTAAAAAATATGGAATCGATTTCTGTTGTAATGGAAATCGAAGCATCAGGAATGCCTGTGAGAATTCAGGTCATGACATTGACAATTTAATGAACGATTTATTGTCAATCCAAAACAGTTCAGGTAAACAGGGAGTTGATTACCAATCATGGCCATTGGATTTGATGGCGGATTATATCGAAAAAAAACACCACCGTTATGTAGAAGAAAAAACTCCCGTACTGAAACAATATTTAGAAAAGATATGCCGTGTACACGGTGACCGTCATCCTGAATTATATGGCATTTCGGAACGATTCAATATAACCGCGGGAGAATTGGCAATGCACATGAAAAAAGAAGAATTGATGCTTTTCCCTTACATCAGAAAAATGGTGGAATCACAAACCAATAAAACCGAATTACGCCCGGCGCCTTTCGGAAGCATAAAAAATCCGGTGAATGCTATGATGAGCGACCACGATGCAGAAGGAGAAAGATTCAGGGAAATGGAAGAACTAAGCAATCACTTTACACCACCGCAAGATGCCTGCAATACTTACAAAGTAACCTTCGCTTTGTTAAAAGAATTTCAGGATGATTTACATTTACATATCCATTTGGAAAACAATATTCTATTTCCCAAATCAATTGAACTCGAAGAAAGCCTGATATGATCCTTAAAATAAAACGCATTTACGAAGACGCTTCAGATAATGACGGCTACCGCATTTTGGTGGACAGGCTTTGGCCTCGCGGCATAACCAAAGCAAGAGCGCATTTGGATGAATGGAACAAAAACATCGCGCCTTCTCCCGAGCTGCGGAAATGGTTCTGCCACAAAGCAGAACTTTTTGATGAATTTTCCAGGCTTTACAGTGAAGAGCTTGACAAACATACTGATGAGCTTACAAGAATCATTAATATATCAAAGCAGCAAAATGTAACTTTACTATACGCAGCAAAAGACCCTGAAATTAATCACGCGGTTGTATTGGAGAATAAACTGTCAGACATGAAAAAATCCTTATAAGATTGAATCTTATAAGGATTTTCATTTTTCATGTCCTTTATTATTTCCCGCCTAAAAATGCTTTGAGCATCCAGGCAGTCTTTTCCTGAAAAGAAATAAAATCGCTCATCATGGAATTGGTTCCCTCATCGTCCAGCTCTGCGGAACGATCCAGAATCTCACGTTCGATTTTCAATAATTCCTGGATCGAATCCAAAATCAATTGCACCGATTTCTGCGCATCAGAAACATTTTTCCCGACTTTTACGGAAGAATTCTTGATGTAATCTTCAAAAGTATGCAGTGGAGTCGCTCCTAAGGTCAAAATCCGCTCTGCTACTAAATCTACCTTTTCCTGTGCATCCAGATACAGTTCTTCAAATTTTGGATGCAATTGAAAAAACTGCTCACCTTTGATGTTCCAGTGAACACCTCTCAAATTCTGATAATAAACCTGCAAATCGGCCAGCAAAACGTTTAAATCTTCTGAAAGTTCCTTAGTTGTGGATTTTTCTAATCCGATAGTTGATAGTTTCATAACTGATTATTTTTAAATTAGGTGATATAAATATTCCGGTTTTATACTATGCTAAAACCTTACCAAAATCAGTCCAATATACTATAAATAAATTCGATTAATTCAATACCTTTATCAAAAATTTCTATAAATGACACTCGTTCAATTACAATATGTGCTTGCAGTTGCAGAATATAAAAATTTTACGCTGGCTGCCGACAAATCTTTTGTGACACAACCTACACTCAGCATGCAGATACAAAAGTTAGAAAAAGAACTGAACATTGAGATATTTGACCGTTCGGGCCAGCCGATAAAACTTACACAGATTGGTGAAAAAGTAGTGGATCAGGCAAAAATTATTCTGCGTGAAGCCCACAAAATGTCACATTTGGTATTTGAAGAAAAGGGCTTGCTCGAAGGTGATTTTCATATAGGTGTAATTCCTACCGTATTGCCCACCCTGGTCCCGCTTTTTTATAAGACTTTTGAAAAGGCACATCCGAAATCCCGCCTGATCATAAAAGAAATGCAAACCGATGAAATTATTTTCAGCTTACAGGAAGGAACATTGGATTTCGGGATTGTAGTAACACCTCTTCACGAAGATCAAATTGTGGAAAAAGTTCTGTACTATGAACCGTTGGTAGGATACATACCACCTCATCACCCGCTTCATTCCAAAAAAGAAATTAGTGTTTCAGACCTGAATTCAGACGACTTACTTCTGCTGAAAGAAGGGCATTGTTTCAGGAATAATGTGCTGAACCTATGTGAACCCGCCAAACTAAAAGCACAGCTGGTACGTTTAGACAGCGGAAGTTTGGATACTTTGGTAAAATTGGCAAATGAAGGTTATGGAATGACACTTTTGCCGGCATTACAGGCAGAAGACTTACCGGCAGAATTCAAGAAAAATGTCCGTGTATTTGAGGAGCCAGCTCCTATTCGTCAGGTAAGCCTGGTTCACCTCCATTCCAATTTGAGAAATTCTTTTGTAGAAAACCTTAGCCATACCATTCAAAGTGTTTTACGGGGCAAAATATTTTTAGACAAAGTGGAAAACATAACCTCTCCATTGATTAGCCTGCCAAAATAATCAAAAACGGACTAAATTATTTATCGAATTAATTTTAAACTACACTTCACAAATTTAAATACGCACTTCATAAAAAGACACATTCATTCTACTATTTGAGATTATAATTTTACCTAAAAATCAAAACAATAGTAAAATGAACTCAAAATTTACCCTCTTATTTGCATTTATATTTTCTGTAAACAGTAATGCACAGAACTTTTTAGAAGCAAACATTATCTCAGATGAAATTAACCGGAATTTTCTAATTCAATTTCCGGATGAAGTTAATGAGATAGACGAAAACCTTCCTGTTGTATTTGTACTGCACGGAGACGGCGGAAATGCGGCGGGAATGGTCGCATACTCAGGGTTTGCGGAGTCCGCGCTCACAAATAATTTCATTTCCATTTTCCCCAATGCAGTAAATGGAAACTGGAACAGGGCTGTATTGGGAGAATTTCCCGCAGATGATGTATTGTTTATAAG
>CAZKOC010000169.1:0-4994 GCA_964554275.1 uncultured Weeksellaceae bacterium | reverse complement strand
GTTTCCACGGCCTGGCGCTGTGGTTCGTTCAAATCGTCTAAATAATTCTTCATCGGTTGCAAAGTTAGAATTTAGACGTTAGAATTCAGACATTAGATGGTGGAAATTAAAATTCTAATTCCTGTTTTTTGAAAAAAATATCTGCTGACTTATAATTAAAGTCATAATAATTCAAAACAATTTTCAAATCTTCAAATCACCACATTTTCAAATTGACTATTTTTACCCAATGATTTCACGTCAGACCATAGATGCTGTTTTTTCGGCGGCCAGAGTAGAAGAGGTTATTGGAGACTTTGTTCAGCTCAAGCGTTCCGGAGGTAATCTCAAGGGGCTTTCGCCTTTTGCTGATGAAAAAACGCCGTCTTTTATGGTGTCACCTGCCAAGCAGATATGGAAAGATTTTTCGTCCGGAAAAGGAGGGAACGTTGTCACGTTTCTTATGGAACATGAACAATTCACTTATCCCGAGGCACTTCGCTGGCTCGCAAAAAAGTATAACATAGAAATCGATGAAGATAGGGAGCAGACAGATGAACAGAAAGAAGAACTGAAACTCCGTGAGAGTCTTTATATCCTTACCGAATTTGCGAAAAAATATTTTGTTGAACAACTAAATGAAACCGAAGAAGGAAAAAACATCGGGTTAAGCTATTTCAAAGAAAGAGGATTTACAAAAGAAATCATTCAGAAATTTGAATTGGGGTATTCACCTGCTCAACGAAATGCTTTTACCGAGCACGCAGAGAAAAAAGGTTATAGCAGGACTTTATTGGAGGCATCCGGATTATCGGTCTTTAATGAACAGGGGAATGGAATAGACCGTTTCCGGGAGCGGGTTATCTTTCCGATCCATAGCTTTTCAGGGCGGATTTTAGGTTTTGGCGGACGGATTCTGAGAAATGATGCCAAAGCTGCAAAATACCTGAATTCACCCGAAAATGAAATTTACCATAAAAGTAAAATCCTTTATGGAATTTTTCAGGCTAAACAAGCTATCTTAAAAAATAATGAATGTTTACTGGTCGAGGGTTATACCGATGTGATTTCACTTCATCAGGCAGGAATTGAAAATGTTGTTGCAAGTTCGGGAACAGCATTGACACCTGACCAAATCAGGTTGATAAAAAGGTTAACGCCTAACGTTATTATTTTGTATGACGGTGATTCAGCGGGTATTAAAGCATCCTTCAGGGGAATTGATTTGATTTTGGAACAAGAGTTGAATGTAAAAGTTTTACTCTTTCCGGAAGGAGAAGATCCCGATTCTTTTGCGCAGAAAAATTCTTCCAAGGAAATTCAAGATTACATAACAGAAAACGCGACGGATTTTATTCAGTTCAAAACCAAAGTTTTACTGGATGAAACCAAAAATGACCCGGTTAAAAAGGCTGAATTAATCCGGGATATAATTCAAAGTATTTCTTTGATCCCGAGCTTAATTCAGAAAGAATTATACATTCAGGAAACGGCAAAACTGATGGATGTCCGCGAGGAAATCCTTTTCAAGGAATTGGCTCAGGCAATCCAACGCAAAGAAAAGGAAAGCCCGTATTCAAAAGAACACGATGCCAAGCCGCTTGAAGTTGTAAAAGAAGCTGAAAAAATTGTCATAGACCCTATCAATACGGTAGAGGAGGAAATCATAAAACTCATCATGCAATATGGCAATCTGGTTATCGAACTGAAATCAGACGAAGGCGAAACGTATGAAACAACGGTCATTGAGGAAATCATAAGGCAATTCGAAATCAATGATTTGCAGCTGAAGAATGAACTTTACCAATCTATACTCGAAGATGTAAAGCTGGGATATGAACAGGAAGAATTACGTGCCGGGGATTTTTTTATAAAATTGTTCGATGAAGCCAAAACCGGTATCGCTTCAGAAGCAATGCTTGAAAAATATACATTGAGTAAAAACTGGTCCGAAAAATTAGGAATTTATATAAGGCCCAAAGAAGATAATATCGTCAAAGATGTGACAGATACCATACTCAGGTACAAAAGTTTTTACGTGGAAGATAAAATCAAAGAATTTTCTACGATACTGCAGGACGAAAATATAACAGGAGAATTGAGAATCGAACAGCTCGAAAAAATCATCCTTCTTACGCAAATGCGTTCCAAAATTTACAACGCGCTCAATCGTATAATTTAATTCCCAATCAGACTGCAACGAAATTTTTCATTGTAAATAAAGGAAGCCGGAAAACTTTTTTTGGCCTTGTTTAGAGTTGAAGCAGCCGCATTTCTTGATTCAAAATACCCGACATGGACTTTATAATCAGGAGAATGATAAACCACATTGGCATAAAGATTCGGGAACAAGACTTTTACTTCTTTGAGTTTTTGTTCGGCTTCGCTACGGTTTTTGCTGTAAAAAACCTGTACACGAGCACCTTCACAGAATTCGTTTACGACAGGCGGTGGAGGTAGAGGCGGATTATTGCAAATTGTATTTTCTTTTTCAGTCATTATTTTCTGCAAGGCCGCATCATATCAATGGTTAAATTTCCTGAAGTTTCAGATACGTAATTGGTTTGTGAAAAAGCCAAAGAACCGGCAAAAATAAATGTACTCAGAATCCTAAGTTTCATTGGAATCAAATTAAATCAACACAAATAAAACGAAAAGAACTCAAAAGAATTATGTTTTTAAGAAAACTTTAAAATATCGAAGTTAGCAACTCGAAGCTCGAATTCCGTAAAATTAATTTCTAAGAATTTAATCTGAAATCAATTTATCTTTCAAAGAAGCGAGCTTCGCAAAACGAATTTCGTTTATATCGCTTTCCTACACCAAACACGCCATTGTACGGTAAAAGCGGACGGATAGGTCCTTTGGATTCTTCGTAAATCACCACCTGCGGATTGTCTGGTAAAGTAATCTCCGACAAGAATTCTATAATCAGGGCTTGCATAAATCAGTTCCGGTGTGAGTGAAGGGAACTGGCGTGAAAAATCATTTTTAACTTTGTTGGCTGCGTCACGGTCTTTGGTGTAGAAAATCTGGATTTTATAACCCATGATTTTTTGCTGTGTGGCACATTTATCTGCCGGGGTTAATTTTTTGGGAGGAACGTATTCCGGTTTGTTACAAACTTTCTGTTCTTTACTCATCAATATCTGAGCTAAATCTTTATCTATATCCATAGAAAACTCACCACCATTTTCAGCATTCTGTGTGATTACAAATAGTGTGTCACTCTTTGTGGTTTGTGCAATGCCAAACGAAAATCCGAATAATACGATAAAAGATAAAAGTTTGTTCATAGAAGAAAAATTATGTACAAAGATAAATCAGAATTTATTGCAACAATCGTAAACTTACAAAAAGATAAGACCTAAGAACCATATTTTTTGAAATAATGAGTTAAACATTGATATTGTGGAAGTTTACAATCGGATTTATTTAGATTCGTTTTAAATTAATTAAAATGACAAACTTCATTATGGAAACCTTATGTTTTTATTAAGGTTTGAGGTTATTTTTGTCGGGTTAAAAGCAAATATTTTTAACATTTGTAACAGAACTCAATGTTTAGTTAATGAAGGCAAGACCACTTTACAAATTACGATTACTGAGCCTGGCTATCTTTTTGGCCACTTTCTCATTTTCTTATTCTCAAGATGAAATTACAGGCGACGGCGCCAAAGGATATGATTTGTTCCAGACAAATTGTACTGCCTGCCACCAAATAGACGGTAAATTAATCGGCCCTGAACTACGTGGAGTAGTTGCACGTGTAAAAGAGGAAGGCGGTGTTGGAAAAGAATGGCTTCACGCCTGGATTAAAAACAACAAAGCGCTTCGTGAATCTGGAGACGCGTACGCAAACCGGATCTTTGAAGAAAACGGGCGTCAGGAAATGTTGGCTTTTCCGAATTTCAGCGATCAGGACATTGACGATATCCTAACTTATACGTCTAACCCCGAGGCAGGACAAACTGCTTTTGAGGAAGCTAAGAAAGCAAAAGAAGCTGAGGCAGCGGCCGCAAAAGCAGCAAAAAATTCTGGCGGCGGTACTTCAACCGGAGTTGTAATAGTAGGTTTCTTCGTTTTAGCAGTGATTTTGATTTGGATACTATTCCGATTGAATGCATTGGTGAAACTTACACAAGCAGAAGAATTGACATCAGAAGAGGAAGAGTCTGCAATGTCTTTTAATGAGTTAATCAATAAATACGACAAATTATTCAAAGGTTCTTTAGTGGCCCTGGTATTGCTGTCTCTTTGCGGATTATGGAGTTTCTTGTTGTACATAGGCGTTGACAAAGGTTACGAGCCGCAGCAGCCTATTTATTTTTCACACCAGGTTCACGCGGGTGTTCAGGGGATTGACTGTCAGTATTGTCACTCAAGTGCAAAATATGGGAAAGTTTCCGGAATTCCTTCGACCAATGTTTGTATGAATTGTCATAAGACGATAAAAGAATACAAAGGAGATTACTACGAAGAGCATTTGGTAGATAATGGAATGTTTGCAAGCGCGGATGAGGTAAAGAACTTCTATACGGGAGAAATCCAGAAAATGTACAAAGCAATAGGCTGGGATCCTGCCGCAAATAATTTCACGGGAGAGCAAAGGCCAATCGAATGGGTTCGTATTCACAATATGCCTGATTTTGTTTATTTCAGTCATGCACAACACGTTGTCGCAGGTGAGAAAGCAATTTTGAAAGCGATACAGGAAGGTACGATTCCAAATGCAAAAGAATTAAACCTACCGGATAACAGTCAGGTTTGTTTTGCCTGTCACGGAGATGTGACCAAAATGGATGAATTGAAAATGGCAAATCAATTTACAATGGGATGGTGTATTGAATGTCACCGAACTACTGAAGTTGATATGTCAAACGAATATAACAGTCAGTACTATGCCGAACTTCACGAGAAGTTGAAAAAACAATACGGTGAGGGAACCAAGATTACGATTGATGCAATCGGTGGTTTGGAGTGTGGTAAATGTCATTATTAAAAATTAAAAGCAA
>CAZKOC010000168.1:0-4996 GCA_964554275.1 uncultured Weeksellaceae bacterium | reverse complement strand
CCGAAAAGCAATATGAAAATCGGAACAAGGGAATCTAAAATTCCTGCCATTGAACTGCTGACTTTTTCCTGCGCCAATGGGAACAAAAACATCGGGATAAAATTCCCCAGACATCCGCCGACCACTACCCAGGGTATTAATTTTTTAGGGATGTGTTTGAAATTCTGCACCCCGAAAAACACCAGCGCAAGCCCGGCAATCGTCAGTCGAAGCGCACCCACCTGCATTGGTGTATAGACTCCAATGCTTTGTTTGATCAATATAAAGGAACTTCCCCAGGTAAGGGATAAGATTGCCAACAACGCCCATTTATTTGAAAGGAATTTCATCACGCAAATGTGGTAAAAGATTTCGTAATAAATAAAAAAAAGTTGCTTCCAAATAGATGGCAGAAGCAACTTTCCAATAAAGGGTAGCAAAAAGCGAAAAAAACTAATCAAAACAATTATCCACTCTTATGGAAATCTTTGTTTCACTAATCAGACGTAGTTATTTCAAAAGGTTGCGTCAATTATGAAAAAAAATAAAAGCACCCGAAAAATTATTCAAATGCTTTTATGAAGTAGTTATATAAAGTGGTAATTATCTTTTACCCGGAAGGTATATCTGGAAACCTAAAGCTACACCTAAACCGCTTTGCTTTTCAGCTCCTGAAATATTTGCTTTGCTGTAGTTATATCCAAGCGTGGCTTCCAATGCAACTGTGTTTGAGATAAAATGTGCATATCCCCCATTTATCCCAAATGCAAAACTTGAATCGCTGGAACCATCTGAAGATTGTCCGTCTATCCCTGCATCACCTTGAGCGAAAAACCGGCCGGTTGAACTTGCCCCTTCAGGAAAATAATATCTCACAAAAGGTCTTACTCCATAATTCCAATGTGGCTTATGGTCTCCTGCTACTATTCCTGCATTAACTCCAAGACCTACTGCTACTCCGTCTGAAATGAAATAACCCGCTCTCGGATTGACATTTAAGTTAAATGATTCTGATTCAAACCCATAGCCCAGGGCCCCTATGCTTCCGCCTACAATCCAATTTCCTTTTTGGACCGGGGCATCCCCTACATTCTCTGAAGTTTGGGGAGTTGTGATTTCCTGCGCATTGGATAGACTTATCCCTCCTAATACGATTGCCGATAACATTATTAACTTTTTCATATTCATTTTTTTTCTGTTAACACCTTCATTTAGGCAGAAACTATGCCAAAAACCAGGCAGGTGCTTCCCAAAATGAATTTAAAAATTCAGTAACATATTTATTTTCATATATTTATATGGCAAATAAATTAATTGAAACCAGATGAGATAGTTCTTGAAAAAGCTCAATTTTGATTAGCTTTTCCCAGAGGAATTTCTTTGAAGAGATAAATGATTCCCAAAAAAGAAACCGTCGCAGTCATAAGAGAAAATGAAAGTGCGATTATAGCTGAAGTGTCTTCATTGAAGTTAAACCAGGGAGCAGTATAATAAAAAACGGCTTCACGAATTCCTATTCCCGCAAATGAAATCACCGAAAGTATACTTGAAACCAAAAAGATGGTAAGATAAATAACCGGGTCTCCTCTAACTCCAAATGATTGCATGATGCACCAAACGCTTGCCAGTTGTAAGCTTTGAATTATAACAGAATATATAAATCCTAAGAAAACCCTTTTTTTATGCGTATGGAAAAATTTATTTGTCAATCTTAAAATTAAGGCAATTCCAATTAATCCTCCAACGATTAACATCCATTTTAAATAATCCGGGAATGGAATCTCTATAAACATCAACAAAATGCAAATTGCAAAGCCAATTGCTACCAACCCTATAAATCTGTCAAGAAATGCTACTTTCCCTAAAGATTTTAATGATTTATTATAAGCTTTGCTCAGCATATAAGCCTTATAAGCATCACCTCCAATTCCACCGGGAATGAAAAAATTATAAAACATACCTAATAAATACAATTGAGAATTAGTGGTAAATGAAATTCGGATTCCAACTTTTCTTACAAATAAATTGAATCTGGAAACCGACACCAATTGAGATAAAATAAAAAAAAAGACGGAAAGTCCAAAAAACAATACATTGGCTTTCTGAAACAGAATACGAATCTGAACCCAGTCCAATTGACTCAAAACCCACGCCATCAGACTTAAACTGACTGTAATTTTAAGAGCCGTAAGTAATCTCTTTTTTAACTTCGGATTCACCAATGAAAATTTTTCTGATTTTATAAGGCCTTTTTTGTTGTGATTCGAAATAAGTGCGCATTTGCAGGTCGATGATAAATCCGGTGGTAAAAAACTGAACTCCTACAAACATGAGTAAAATACCTAAGATCAATAAAGGCCGGTTACCTATGTCGTGTCCGAAACCAAATTTAGAAATGAGCAGATAAACCAAAATCAAACTTCCTGTCGCAAAGGAAAGCAAACCTATATTTCCAAAAAGATGAATGGGCTTTTGCAGGTATTTTCGTTGAAACAACAATAAGATCAAATCGTTTATGACCTTTGTAGTCCTCCCGAGCCCATATTTAGATTTACCGAATTGACGCTGGTGGTGTTTTACATTTACTTCGGTAATTCTCGCTCCATTCAAAAATGCCAGTAACGTAATGTATCTGTGCATTTCACCATAAAGGTTCAATTCTTTTGCAGTTTCTTTATTGAAAACTTTCAGTGCACAACCATGGTCTTTAATGTCAAGTTTGGTTGATTTTCTGATGATCCAGTTCGCAATTTTAGAAGGAAAAGTCCTTACCCGGTTGTCTTGTCGTTTTTGACGGATCCCCGTCACTACGTCCCAATCTTCCGTTTTCGCTTTGTTGAGCATCATCAAAATGTCATCAGGGTCATTTTGCAGATCACCATCCATTGTGATGATGTAATCTCCCGATGCGTAATCGATCCCTGAAGCCAGGGCCAGGCTTTGTCCATAGTTTTTCTTAAGTTCTACCAATATAACTTTCGGATTATTGAGCCTTTTCACTTCCCGGCGCGTATTGTCTGTAGAACCGTCATCTACAAATATTACTTCATAATCAATACTGTACAGAGCATCCTCCAAACGAGCAACCAAAAGCGCAATACTTTCCTCTTCATTGTAAACAGGGATTACGATGGATAACTTTTCGGAAGTTGAATTCTGAATCATTTTAAATGTCTAATTTAGCACATCGCCAAATATCTTTCAGCGAAGATAATATAAATTGAATGAGCTCGTATTTCCGAAACGAATATTTCTACTATTTTCTCATCTTGTTCGCAAGCAGTTTTTTATGCTTCATAAATTTAGGCGGGCACCCTATTTATATTTTAGATGAAGCAAAAAATGCGGAAGCCGCAAGGGAAATGTTTGTAAATAATAACTGGATTGTCCCGGCTTTTAATGATGAATTGCGTACAGATAAACCGGTCCTTCATTATTGGTTTATGATGATTGCCTATAAAATATTTGGCGTAAGTGCTTTTTCGGCGAGATTTTTTTCCGCAGTATTTGGAATACTGACCATCGTTTCCACCTATCATTTTACCAAAAAATTCACGAATAGGAAATTGGGACTTATTACCGCCTTTGTGCTTTGCTCTGCCTTATTTTTTATGCAGGAGTTCCACTTGGCCGTTCCCGACCCTTATCTCATTTTCTTTGTGAGTTTTGCCTTGTTCAATTTTTATGGTTTTTACATCAACAGAAGATTAAGTAATGGATTCTTTTTTTATATCTCGTTGGGGTTAGGCGTATTGGCAAAAGGCCCGGTAGCAATTGCCCTGCCGGGACTGATTATCGTGCTGTTTTTAATTTTCAAAAAAGACCTCAAACTAAAGTCCATACTTAATTTACACCCTGCATTGGGAGGGGTGATTACACTTGCTGTTTGTGCTCCGTGGTACATCATGGTTCATAGGGCCACCAATGGGGCTTTTACGGAAGGTTTTTTTCTTGAACATAACCTGAACCGTTTCGGAGACGGGATGGAAGGTCATGGTGGACTGCCGTTTATTACCTGGGCGTTTGTATTGTTGGGGCTTCTGCCCTATTCATTCTTTATCATCCAGGGATTTTTTCATTCGTGGAAAAAAAGAAAAACAGATGATTTTATCTTGTTTTCATTTCTTGTTTCTGTAGTTTTCATCCTGTTTTTTAGTATTTCGGGAACGAAGCTGCCGAATTATCCTATGCCGTCTTATCCGTTCATTGCAATTTTGATTGCCATTTATCTGAACGGGATTTTAGATAAATCTATCCCTTTGAAAGGATACAAAATCAGCTTATGGATTTTATTTGTCATTACATCTTTAATGCCGGTTGGCGGATACATAGCTTTGGCATATGCGGAGCCTCAGCTTTATTCCGTTCGCTATTCCAGCTTTCTGTTATTAATTCTCCCCATCGGAAGCATAATGGCAATCATTTATTTATGGAAGAAAAAAATTCTTGAAAGCATCATTTCACTAGGTTTTGCTTCCATGTTTCTGACTTTGGAATTATTTTCATTTATCTACCCGAAACTTACCGCACAAAGCCCTGTGAGCCTGGCCGCAGAAAAAATTGACATCAAAGGGAAAGCAATGCTTTACAAGGGCTATGACCCTGCACTTCTGTTTAATTTTCAAAGGACTTTTCCTTTTGCGGATGAGAAAGAAACTGCTCTGAAATTCTTACAGGAAAACCCTGACGGATATATCATTACCAAAGAAAAATTCTTCGAATCCGAGTGGAATGATGTAGATTCGGAAATTCTTCTGAAACAAAAAGCATTGTTTGAAAATTATACGATCGTAATTTTTAAATTGAGAAATTAAAGATAAAAATGTGACATAATATAGTAACACAAAGTTTCAGTAAGGAAATAATAAGAGGAAATGAGTAATAAAGTTATCGTCATCACCGGAAGTTCCTCGGGAATCGGGGAAACACTGGCAAATTATTTTGTACAAAAAGGACATGCCGTTTACGGGCTTTCACGTTCCAGACAGGACAAAATCAATTTCAACCATATTGCAAC
>CAZKOC010000167.1:0-5038 GCA_964554275.1 uncultured Weeksellaceae bacterium | reverse complement strand
TTACATTTTGATAATCAATCGCTCTCATAAACTAGGTTTGCACATCTTAATTTTAACCTTTAAATTTGCGCTTCACGGTTAGCAAATATGGAAAAAATTACAAAAGAAACTTATCTCCAATGGTACAGAGATATGAATTTTTGGAGAAGATTTGAGGATAAATGTCGCTCACTTTATTTAAAACAAAAAATCAGAGGATTTTTACATTTATATAATGGTCAGGAAGCATTGCCTGCCGGTTTTTTACATGCAATGCAACAAGGCAAAGACAATGTGATAACGGCTTACCGCTGCCATGTCTGGCCGATGGCAATGGACGTTGACCCAAAGAGAATTATGGCTGAATTATGCGGAAAAGAATCAGGAACTTCCAGAGGCCTTGGTGGCTCCATGCACATTTTCAGTAAGGAACATCATTTTTATGGCGGACACGGAATCGTCGGTGGACAAATTCCTGTGGGTGCCGGAATAGCATTTGGAGATAAGTATAACAATCGTGATGCCGTTACAATTTGTTTATTCGGAGACGGAGCCGCACGCCAGGGAACACTTCACGAAACTTTTAATATAGCGATGACCTGGAAGCTTCCTGTAGTTTTTGTATGTGAAAATAATGGTTATGCAATGGGAACCTCTGTAGAAAGAACCGCCAATCACAATGACATTTATAAATTAGGTCTGGGATATGAAATGCCTTCTATTCCGGTAGATGGGATGGATCCTGTAAAGGTTGCCGAAGCTGCCTTTGAAGCGATTGAAAGAGCCCGAAGAGGTGACGGGCCGACTTTCCTTGATATCAGAACGTATCGTTTCCGTGGGCATTCCATGTCTGACGCAGAACCATACAGAACAAAAGATGAAGTCGAAAAATACAAAGACGAAGATCCTATCTTGTTAGTCCAGCATGAAATTTTGAAAAATAATTATGCTACCCAGGAGGAATTGGACAAAATCATTGAAGAAGTAAAAGCCAAAGTGGAAGAATGTGAAAAATATGCGGAAGATTCTGCATTCCCACCTGTGGAAAATATGTACAAATACACCTATTCACAAGAAGATTATCCGTTTATAGATGTAATCGAAAACAAATAAAATTATGGCTGAAAAAATTACAATGCCGCGTTTGAGCGACACGATGGAAGAAGGAACGGTTGTAAAATGGCATAAAAAAGTTGGAGACAAAGTTTCCGAAGGTGATATTTTGGCCGAAATTGAAACTGATAAAGCCATTCAGGAATTTGAAAGTGAATACGATGGTGTTCTTCTTTACCAGGGAGTGGAAGAAGGAAAATCAGCAAAAGTAGATGCGGTTCTGGCGGTTATCGGACAGGAAGGAGAAGAATATTCCGTAGAAGCCGAAAGTGCACCAAAAGAAGAAAAAACGGAAGAAGTCAATACGGAAAAAGGTGCGGAAGAAGAAGCTGTTGAAGAATTGGAAGAGTCCGAAAAAACCGGATCGGAAACTACTTCTGCAGGAGAAATCCCTGAAGGTGTAAATGTTATTTCCATGCCGCGCCTGAGTGATACGATGGAAGAAGGTACGGTTGCAAAATGGCACAAAAAAGTTGGTGATGGGGTAAAAGAAGGTGATATTCTTGCCGAAATAGAAACCGACAAAGCCGTTCAGGAATTTGAAAGTGAATTTGACGGTGTCTTATTATATATAGGTGCAGAAGAAGGTAAATCCGCACCGGTTGATACAGTTTTGGCTATTATAGGGCCCAAGGGAACAGATGTTTCAGGAATTACTTCAGGTTCAGAACCTAAAACCAAAAAACAGGAGGCTCCAAAGGAAGAGAAAAAAAAAGAGAAAAAAGCCGAAACGATTCCGGCCGAAACAAAATCACCGGAGTCCTCTCAAAGTTCTTCAAGTGACAACAGAATTTTCGCTTCTCCCCTGGCTAAAAGTTTAGCGAAAGAAAAAGGAATCAGTTTACAAAGTGTAAAAGGTTCCGGAGACAATGGAAGAATTACCAAAAAAGACATTGAAAATTACAAACCGCAGGCAGGAACTGTTTCTGCTCAGAACTATATAAAAGGTGAAGACAAAACAGTTACGAATTCTCAAATGAGAAAGGTAATTGCCAAACGCCTTGCCGAATCTAAATTTACGGCTCCGCATTATTATTTAAATGTAGAAGTTGATATGGATAACTGCATAAATTCACGTGAGCAGATCAATAAGCTAAATCCTGAATCTAAAATTTCTTTTAACGATATCATTGTAAAAGCTTGTGCATTGGCTTTGAGAAGGCATCCGCAGGTAAACTCAAGCTGGAAAGGTGAAGAAACATTGATCCACGGAGATATAAGTATAGGAGTTGCTGTTGCCGTAGATGATGGATTGCTTGTTCCGGTAGTGAAAAATACCGACTTCAAATCATTCTCTGAAATTTCAAGTGAAGTAAAAGATTTAGCCAAAAGAGCAAGAGAAAGAAAACTGAAAGCCGATGAAATGGAAGGAAGTACTTTTTCTGTTTCCAATTTAGGAATGTTCGGAATTGAATCATTTACATCCATTATCAATCAACCGAATTCATGTATTCTTTCTGTAGGAGCTATCCTTGAAAAACCAATTGTAAAAAACGGACAAATTGTAATCGGAAATACCATGAAACTTTCTATGGCTTGCGATCATAGAACAGTGGACGGTGCTACAGGAGCGCAATTCCTGCAAACATTAGTGATGTATTTGGAAAACCCGATTACTATGTTTATATAGAATTATTCTTTTTTTATTCAAAAAAATATTTTGTGTTTATTTTTTATATACCTTAGTAAAAGTTTAACACAAATATATTTTATATGAGAAAGTATTTATTTTATTTGGCCATTATGGCCGGATTTACTTTAAGTGCTCAAACCGTTTTATTTGAAGACGACTTTGAGGCTTATACCATTACAACTCCCAACACTGGGGGTGGCATACAACTCCCTCCAGGTTACACTTCTTATGATGTAAATGGAGATGCGTATAATTGGGGATTGTCTAATCCATCACATTGGACACAACCAATGGAAAACATTTACACTGGGAATTTTATGGCATCTGTTTCTTACCATACAGGACCAAACGTTCCTGTACATGCTGATAATATTTTGGTATTACCTCTTATCTCTATTCCGGCTGGTGCTACTGATGTTAATCTTTCTTTCTTTGCCGGTTCAGGGACAGATGTAGGTTTTTTTTCCGAAACATATGATGTGATAGTAACCACTGTGAATACGCAGACTGCAATTTTAGCGGCTACTCCGGTATTTACGGAAACACTTCCTTTCCAAGGAGGAGCGATGAAAACAGTACCTTTAGATGCTTTCGCAGGACAGGATATCTATATTTCATTTCACCATAGGGATACTTTTGACCAATGGGTGCTAGGAATAGATAATATCTCAGTAACTATAGGCGGAGGCGGAGGCCCAGTAGATTATTGCAATGTTACCTATACTAATAATGTAGAGCCAATTACGCATGTACTTTTTGAAGATATTGACAATACAACATCTCCTACATTGAATGGAACTCCTGCTATGGAAGACTTTACTTCTATGTCAACAACTGTAGAAGCAGGAAATTCTTATGATATCGCCCTTGAAGGAAATACCGATGGGTTATTTACAAACACCTTTACAGTATTTATAGACTGGAACCAGGATGGAGACTTCACAGATGCAGGAGAAATGTATGAGGCTGGATCTATATTCAATTCAACAGGAACAGACGGACAACAGGCAGTAACCAGCATAGCAGTACCGTCAGATGCTACACCCGGAAGTACCCGAATGAGAATTATCAAAGACTGGACCCTTACTGCAACGCCTGTATGGCCTTCTAATCCATGTGGTACTTATGACTACGGACAAACTGAAGACTATACTATAATTGTAGGCGGTGATCCAGGTGGTGGTGAAGACTGCGAACAGGGAGATGATACAAATGGTTTTGAAAACGGATACCAGATAGGAGTAGGTACTAATTTTGAGAATGCAGACGACTTCTTTGTATCGGCAGGTAATACCTTAAATGTAAAAACCATTGAATTGAATGCTATCTTGATGGCAGGTCCTGTAGATTCCATTGACTTTACATTCTACAATGATGCAGCTGGTTCTCCAGGAGGTACAGTTGTAGAATCAGTAACAGGATTGATACCTTATGATCAAGTATTGATAGGCTCAGCCTTTGGATTTGATGTATATGCTATCTACGTAGACGTAGACTTGAATTTCGCAGGTGGAGCAGGCGGAACTACTTACTGGATGCAGCCAATGGCAACCGCGCCTGGTGGTACAATCGGAGCTGCGTTCTGGGAAATCTCAAGCGCAGGAGAATTAGGAGCACCAATTCATACAAGAGAAATGGGAGGAGCTTGGGTTGCAGATGCTGATGGCTTCCAGGCAGTATTCAAACTACATTGTGAACATGTTATACCGCCACCGCCACCATGTACCTACACGATCACATTTGACGTAGAACCTATCACACGTGTAGTATTATCAGATATTAATCACACATCTGACACGGCTGTAAACGGTTCTCCGGCGTTGGAAGACTTTACATCTGTAGAAGGCCACGTGGCTGCCGGACAGTCATACAATGTAGCATTTGAAGGAAATACAGGAGGAAACTGGACTAACTTCTTTACAGTATTTATCGACTGGAATCAGGATGGAGACTGGACAGATGCTGGAGAAATGTATGAAATCGGTTCAATTACCAATTCAACAGGAACAGATGGTCAACAAGCTACAGGAAGCATTACTGTACCTGCAGGTGCTCTAGATGGCAGTACTATAATGAGAGTAGTTAAGAACTACGATGCTTCTCCAACCAATCCTTGTGGAACTTACGGATGGGGTCAGGCAGAAGATTATACCATTATAGTAGGTGAACCTACTGTAGAAGAATGTTCTCAAGAATTTACAGGAGATGTATACAATGGTGTCGGATTTATAAATAATGGTACACAGCATTACAGAGCTGCCAACGACATAAATGTTACCGGAGGTACTTCATTTACATTAGAAACAATATCTT
>CAZKOC010000166.1:0-5051 GCA_964554275.1 uncultured Weeksellaceae bacterium | reverse complement strand
GCATTTTAAAGCCTTTTTTATATGCTTCCATGTTGCAGGATGGGCAACTATTGCCCAAAATGTTGCTCAACGATACACCGATCGATATAACAGAAAATTATGATAAGCAATATTCAGGTGCGGTTGCGGCCGATGAAGCATTGGCAAAATCACTTAATATTCCTGCTGTTCATATGCTGGAAAAATACAGTGTGGCGAAATTTCATCATCGCTTGAAACAATTCGGTTTCACAACTTTTACAAAAACACCCAAACATTATGGGCTTTCACTCATTGTAGGTGGTGGTGAAGTCAGGGTTTGGGAACTGGCAGAAGCTTATCGAAACATGGCGTATACCGTTGCATATGATGATGGGAAATCATTTTCTCAGCAAATTCAATACTTCGACACCGCTCATCATGGAAAAAAAAAGAAAGAAAAATATCCCATCAGCCCTCAAGCGGCTTATTTGACTTTAGATGCTTTGCAAAATGTAGCTCGGCCAGATTCCGAAGCAGGCTGGCAGGTTTATTCATCTAAAAGAATTGCGTGGAAAACAGGTACGAGTCATGGTTTCAAAGATGCATGGTCGGTAGGCGTAACACCCGAATATGCCGTAGCTGTATGGGTAGGAAATGCAGATGGAGAAGGGCGTCCCGGAATCATAGGTGTGAAAGCCGCAGCTCCGATCATGTTCGATGTTTTCAACCGTTTGGATTTGAAAAAAAGTTTTCAGCAGCCTAAAAACGGATGGATAGAAGTGAAAACCTGTAAAGAAAGTGGTTATTTGTTAGGTCCGAATTGTACGCACTACGTGGAACAAATGGTTCCGAAATCAGGTAACAATGCAGAGACGTGCCCTTATCACAAGAAAATCCATTTAGATAAAACAGAAAATTTCCGGGTAAATAATGAATGTTATCCGGTAGATGAAATGGTAACAAAAAGCTGGTTTGTGCTTCCGGCAATTCAGGAATATTATTATGTCAGAAGGAATCCTTATTACAAATCCCTGCCATCTTATCTTTCCAGTTGCAATGCTGCCTTGAATGAAAAACCGTTTGATTTTATTTATCCTAAAAATTTCACACGTATTTTCCTGCCGGTGGATTTTTCGGGAGAACAGCAACCCGTAATCTTTGAAGTTGCATATTCAAAACCTGAAAATAAGCTTTTTTGGCACTTGGATGGTAAATTTATTGGAGCAACTCAGACGATTCATAAAATGGCACTTTTGCCTGAAGAAGGAAAACATAAAATGGTAGTGAGTGATGCACAAGGCAACCGCATTGAAAAGAGCTTTACAATTGTAGGGGTAAAAGAGAAATAATAATTTATTGTTACTATGTAAATTATTCACTTTGTAACGAAACTATTATATTTGTTACCTATCATTTATCAGTAAACAAAAATCAATTGATTTTAAATTAATATAAACATGAAAAAAATCCTATTAAGCCTTTCGTTGGCTTTTACTGTTGTAACTGTTTTCGCACAAGATCGGGCTGAATTAGAAAAACAAAATTGGTTTCATCAAAACTTTCAGGAAACAGGGGTTTACGGAATCGGAACAGATGCTGCCATAGAATTTTTGAAATCAAAAAATTTGAAACCGACAACCATTGTAGTGGGTGTTTTGGACAGCGGAATTGAAATCGATCATGAAGATTTAAAGAACAATATATGGATTAATCCGAAAGAGAAAGCCGGGAACGGAAAGGATGATGATAAAAATGGTTATATTGATGATATAAACGGTTGGGATTTTTGTGCAGATGAGAAAGGAATTGATTACAATGAAGATTCTTATGAAGCCACCCGTGTGGTAGTAAAATACACACCTTTGTTCAACTCCGGAAATAAAAAATCCGATTTGGCAAATATGCAGAAAATGCCGAATGAATACCAGGTATTCCTTAAAGCGAAAAAAGTCTGGGCAGAGAAGTATTTTACGGCAAAAGGTGGAGCGGACCAGGTACAAGAGGAACGCGCCCAGGTGTTGGAATTCCTGAATGAGTTAAAAGGATATGCGAAAGATACGAAATTAACTCCCGAAAATGTCGAGAAATTACCTGCTGCTACAGATGCTGACAAAGATGCAAAAGACAAAATCAATTTTATCATTATGAACAATCCCGAATTTGTAGGATTGACAATGGACGAAATCATTGCAAAGGCAAATGAAGAATTTGATTCAAGCATCAAAAAATTCGACGGTGACCTGAAATATGCTTATAATATTTCATTTGATCCTACAAATGGAAGAACCAGCTCGGCGAAAATCGGATATGGAAATAATGAAGTAGAGGGACCTGATGCATTTCACGGCTCACATGTCGGAGGGATCATAGGAGCTTCAAGAAATAATAATTTAGGAATGAATGGTGTTGCCGGCGATGTTGTGAAACTGATGTCTGTACGCATGGTGCCTGATGGCGATGAACGTGATATGGATGTTGCCAATGCGATCCGGTACGCAGTTGATAACGGAGCCAAAGTGTTGAATATGAGTTTCGGAAAAGCATTTTCACCGGAAAAGGAATTGGTATATGAAGCAATCAGATATGCGGACAGCAAAGGTGTTTTGATGTTCCATGCTGCCGGGAACGACAATAAAGATTTGGACTACAATACCAATTATCCAACTAATTTCAAAGACAATGAAATGGTTTCTATAGCCAAAAACTGGATTACGGTTGGAGCAAGCACAAGATACAATGAAACTTTAAAAGCATCTTTTTCGAATTTCGGAACTGTGAAGGTAGATATTTTTGCACCGGGAACGGAGATTTATTCTACTATTCCGGACCAAGGTTACAGATACGCACAGGGAACGTCTATGGCTTCACCAGTAGCTGCCGGAGCTGCGGCACTTATATGGGCATATTTTCCGCACATGACTTCTGAGCAGGTAAAGGAAGTTTTGTTTGAAACGGTAAATGTTTCTGATGCGGTAGTGAAAGTAGGAAGCGAAGGCGAGGAAAGAAAATTCAGTAGCCTTTCGGTGACAGGTGGTGTGATTGATGTAAACAAAGCCGTTCGTTTGGCTTATGAACGTTACGGAAAAAAATAAAAATAAATTCTTAAGCAAATTGAAAAATCCTCCGGAGTTTGCTTCGGAGGATCTTTATTTTCAATTATCTGATTTCCAAATTAGATCATGTCTTCAGGTCTTACCCAGGCATCAAAATCTTCAGGAGAAACATATCCCAAACGAACTGCCTCATCTTTCAAAGTAGTTCCGTTTTTGTGAGCGGTCTGCGCAATTTCAGCCGCTTTGTAATAACCTATTTTTGTGTTCAATGCCGTAACCAGCATCAAGGAATTGTCCACCAGCTCTTTAATTCTTCTGTGATTTGGCTCAATTCCGGAAGCGCAGTGTTCTTCAAAAGAAACACAGGCATCTCCGATCAATTCGGCACTTTGCAGGAAGTTGTAAGCCATCATAGGTTTAAACACGTTTAATTCATAATGCCCCTGCGTGCCACCGATTGTGATGGCGACATCATTACCCATGACTTGTGCGGCAACCATGGTTAATGCTTCACATTGTGTCGGATTTACTTTTCCGGGCATTATGGATGAACCCGGTTCATTTTCAGGAATAAGGATTTCCCCGATTCCGGAACGTGGCCCTGAAGCCATCATCCGGATGTCATTTGCGATTTTGTTCAATGAAACGGCTAGTTGCTTCAACGCTCCGTGGCTTTCCACAATTGCATCGTGCGCAGCCAAAGCTTCAAATTTATTTTCTGCCGTGATGAACGGTAATCCTGTAAACTGTGCAATGTATTTGGCAACCAAAACATCGTAACCTTTCGGAGTATTTAGTCCGGTTCCTACTGCTGTTCCACCCAATGCCAGTTCAGAAAGATGTTCCAGTGTATTTCTTAAGGCTTTCAATCCGTGATCCAATTGGGAAGCATAACCTGAGAATTCCTGCCCTAAAGTCAGTGGAGTAGCATCCATCAAATGAGTACGTCCTATTTTCACAACATCTTTGAATTCCTGAGATTTAGCTTTCAGAGTATCTCTTAGTTTCTCCACACCCGGAATCGTAGTCTCCATCACCGCTTTGTAGCAGGCAATGTGCATACCGGTTGGGAACGTATCATTGGAAGATTGTGATTTATTGACATCGTCATTGGCTTTCAGAACCGCTTCACCTTCTCCGATTTTTCCACCGGAAAGAACCTGGGCTCTGTTGGCTACGACTTCATTCACATTCATATTGGATTGTGTTCCGGAGCCGGTTTGCCAAATAACCAAAGGAAATTCATTGTCCAATTTTCCTTCCAGAATTTCATCGCAAACCTGAGCGATGAAATCCCTTTTGGCCTCAGGTAAAACCCCTAATTCGCAGTTGGCATAGGCTGCTGCCTTTTTCAAATAAGCAAAACCATAAACAATTTCTTTGGGCATGGAGGCTTCCGGCCCGATTTTGAAATTGTTACGTGAACGCTCGGTTTGAGCACCCCAATATTTATCTGCAGGGACTTTTACTTCACCCATTGTATCTTTCTCGATTCTATACTCCATCGTGGTATTTGATTGTTAATTAAGTTCCAAAGTTAAAAAACCTGAATTGAAAATTCTTAATAAATGATAATTTTCAGTTTCGTTTTGGAATTGGATTTAATTTTTTACTTTTGTACAGATAATAAAGTTACGATTATGATTCAGTTTGTAGGTTTTGTATTTTTCTTGTTTATGGCTTGTTGCGGATTTTGGGGCATCATCTTTTTTGCTTCCATGATTCCTTATTGGTTGACAGGTTGGTTCAGCATGAAAGCCAAAGAAAGAAAAGAAGGGCTGCATTTGGAAGTACGTCCGACTTTACCTGAACAGGAGGGAGTAACTGTTTTGTATCAGAAAGCTTAATTAGAATTTTTTAAAAATATAAAAGGCGGATCAGTAAAGAGATTCGCCTTTCTTTTTTTGATGATACCTGAAAGGTTTAATCGAACATAGATTTGTTTTTGATTTAAAACAACCCGTTAATTTCCGCATCTACTTTGTTGTAGATAAAACTTAAATCTTCGGGATTATTGACAAAATCCAGATTATCTAC
>CAZKOC010000165.1:0-5062 GCA_964554275.1 uncultured Weeksellaceae bacterium | reverse complement strand
TATAATGCTGAACCTTCATAACCGAATAGCTTACCGTCGATCTGATTGTCGATGCCGTTGGTGGCTCCGCTCATATATCCAACCAGAATTTGGTTGTAACCCTGGTCCTGGTCATCGCTCAGATTCAGCCAGAAACGGTGTTTTTCTGTTTCGTCAACTTTGAAGAAATTCGAATTATCATTTGTTCTCATCGAATTATTAAAATTCACCGAAGTACCCGACGTTGCCACAATGAATCCTTGCCCTGTGGAAATAATCCCGTTCGGAACTATTCCTCCTGCTGCTGCCGCTACGCAGTTCCCAAGTGTACAGGTAGCGTAATTGTTGCCTGAGCTATGGTTATTGTTCCAGAAATATAAAGTGGTAATGCCGGGGTTTTCCAAAATGAAATTATAGGTGTCAATTGCAGAGGGATAAGGATTTCCTACAGAAGTATAATTTTCTGCAGCGGTAGGAACGGTCAGGCTGCCGTTGAACGGCGTGCCTGTAAATATACCATTGTAAACTGCCGGAACTGTAGAATTAAAATTATTAGGTGAACGGAATAAATAACCTGTACCCGAATTCATCTCGGTATCTGCTTCAAAAGGATCCGGATTGACATACCCATTTGCACCTTCATATACATAAATTCTTCCTGTTGAGCCTGGATAATTTGTAACTCCGTTTATGGTTTCCGGTGAGAAATTGAACAAGTTCTGACCAATTACCGGCGATGACCATAGTGTATAATCCAAACGAATCATTGGGTTGCTCTCGCGCATTACCGTAACAGCGCCGTTGTTTTCTATCTCTTCCCACTGGATTAAAGCACCGTTGTTTTCTATCACAAGGCCGTCTGCTGTTGCCAGATTGGTAACAGACCAATCCGAGTAGAGAACTGCCTCAGCAAGAATTCTCAGGCTTCCATTGGGTGTCACCACAACTTCACAGGCATCTAATTCATAGCTGATAACCAAATCACCGTCAATTATTGCCTGGGTGTCATAATCAGGCTCTCCGTTGCTCCACGAAGTACCGTTCCAGATTGTAGCATAAAGACAATGTTCACTGGCAGGAATAAAGTCAGATTCATAAGCGCCCAAATCTATATTTGTCCCGAAAAGCCTCGGGTTGCCTGCCAGATCTAAAGTATTTTCGTCTAAACCGGAATAGAGAGCATTGTTTCCTAAGTTGATAACGGGAGAATTGATTTTTAAAGTAAAATCTCCATTATCCGGATCAGTAAATACATCGCCTTCATCAATGTCCAAAACAATGTTTCCGTTGGAATCGTCTTCATTGTCCTGTATGAATGAATATTCGGCAGTAAATTCGTCCCAGTCATCAATAGCGTCAAAAACTATGGAGTTTTTTACCTGAATTTCTCCGTTAAACGAAGTGTTACTAAATGTCTTTACACTGTTATTATAAGCGAAAGTTGAATTCAGAAACAGCATATTTCCTCCAGAAGAATTGTAGATGTCTGCACTGCTATTGTAATCAACGGTATGATTGCCTGTAATTTCCGCATTGATGAAAGTAACATCAGAATCAGTGTTTAAAACCACACTACTGGCGGCTCCTGTATTCCCTGTTATTTTGATATTGACAAATACAAGTGAAGACAAGTCGTTATAAATTGCACCGCCATCACCATAGGCTGTGTTTCCTGATATTGTGATGTTCGAGAACGCAACAGAAGATTCATTATTAAAAATCCCGCCACCGGCATAGGCCTTATTATTGAGTAAAGAGGTATTTGTTACCACCGGACTTGAATATTCGTTATACATTGCTCCTCCGTAGCTTGCTTCACTGTTTTTGATAACTAAATTAGCCAATACAGGTGAAGCATAATAATTATATATGGCTGCCCCTCTTCCGGGAACGTTATGACCTTTGGTAAGAGTAAATCCGTCTAAAACAGCCGTATTGTTTAACGGATTATCAATCGTAAAATCATTGAGAATAACAGTTTTTGTATTTTCTCCGTCTAAAACCGAACCACCAATAGTTTCAGTTGGCAATATACG
Organism: uncultured Weeksellaceae bacterium; assembly: GCA_964554275.1. GTDB lineage: Bacteria > Bacteroidota > Bacteroidia > Flavobacteriales > Weeksellaceae > Moheibacter. The sequence continues at coordinate 3,047 of CAZKOC010000165.1, read as the reverse complement.
GTTGTCATTCAAATCTTCAATGCCGTTGTCCGGGTCGAAGCCTCCGTAGATTTCCACATTGTTTTTCATTACAAAACTACTGTCGCCTGTGTTGTAATGTCCAACGGCTACAAATACTTTCTGTACCCCTGTGGCGTTGATAGCGTTATGCAAATCGTCTGTTGCATCGTCCCAACTGCTCCCGTCTGCGTTTCCGGCAGCGTTTTCTTTTACATAAATAATATTGTTGGCATCGGGAATTAATCTGGTATAAAAACTTTCATAAGCTCCCATATCTATCACACCTCCGTTTGCATAATTATAAACCCTTTCATTTCCTGCCAAATCGGTGGTATTTTCGTCAAGACCAGCAAATAAAGCATTACTTCCTGCATTTACGGCAATTGAACCGTTTTTCAAAGTATAATCACTTGCCGATGGATTGGTAAAAATATCTTCGGTAGTAATTCCCGTTGAATCGAGATTGCCGTTGCTGGTATCGGTAAATCCGGATATAAGAGAATTGTGAATACCGCCAGCACTTATACCGTTTGAATTTTCTCCCAATACAATGACATTGTTTAATTGCGTATTGCTATTATTCACATATAATTGATTTCCTGTGTTTCCGGCAATGGTTACATTGGTATATTTTGCCTTACCCTGTTCTAAAACACCGCCATATGGCGCAGAAGGTCCTATGCCTATATTGCCGGCAATCAAAACGTTGGTCAAAACAGGTTCACAAGTGCTGTCCCAGGAAGCAAAACCTCCGCCTAATTTTCCCGAATTTCCTTTTATTATAACATTGGTAATTACAGGGGAAGAAAAATCCTGATTGTATATTCCGCCACCTTTTGTGGTAAATGCTGAGGAAAGGGAATTGTTTTTTATCACAAGATTTCTCAATGCAGGCGAAGCATATATATTTCTGATTCCACCTCCATCAACATCGCCAAGTCCGTTCATTACGGTAAATCCGTCCAAAACGGCGCTCGTATTCAGTGCTGTTCCCGAAGTGAAAACATTCCAAATCACGGGTCTTACGTTTTGTCCGTTCAAAATAGAACCTTCCGCCGTTCCTCTATTTGGTAAAATTCTTTCGTCGTCCAAAGTTTTGATGTTGTTATCCGGGTCGAAACCACCGTAAATTTCCACTCCGTTTTTCATAATAAAACTGTGGTCACCTACATTGTAGTTTCCTATGGCTACAAATACTTTTTGTACTTCTACGGTATGTATGGCATTGTGCAAATCGCCGGTAGCGTGCTCCCAGCTGGTACCGTTTCCTGTTCCGTTTTCTTTTACATAGATAATGCCATCGGTAAAAGGTGATACGTACTCGTAAGCTCCCCTGTCAATACTACTTCCTAGAAGTCTCGGGTTTCCTGCCAAATCGGTAGTGTTGCTGTCAAGACCGATAAACAAGGTGTCGTTTCCTGAATCAATTGCAGGAGAAGTCGTTTTTAGCGTATAATCTTCTGCTGCAGGATTCGTAAATAAATCTTCAGTAGTAAGGTTTGGGTCATTTACGAAAGAAGACTGTGCATTATAAGTAATTCCCCCTTCAATGTCCCCGACAATGATTGAATTGCTGATGACAGGTACCGGCTCCGAATTATAGGAGTAAATAGCTTGAGGTTGGTTATTGACAATGGTGGAGCTTTTGAAATCATACACATACGATGACGAGCCTTCCAGATATAATCCTCCTCCTCCATCTTCGTCGGTTTCATTATTGGCTATTAAAACCTGCTCCAATGTCAAATGCTCGCCTAATTGATAAATTCCGCCTCCATAATACTCGGACGAATTCCCTTTTATAATAACTTTATTACACACCAAATGCCCGTAACTCCATATTCCGCCACCAGACCCTCCGGAAGTGTTTCCGGTAACAGACACATTTGTGAGCATTAACACATCTTGTTCATTCCAATTATAGTGTTCGATACCTCCGCCCGAATTCTGTGCGTTATTTCCTTGTACCGTACCATTGGTATAAACCAAATAAGACCCGTAACCATTAGAAAATCCACCTCCACTAGAAGCTTGATTTTCAATAAAATCCACATTGTTTAAAATCGGATTAGAGTAAAGGTAATTATACATTCCACCTCCGGTAATCGCCGTGTTGTTTTTTATTATTACATTGGTAAGATTCGGAGAAGAATTGTATTTGTTGGTTATTCCACCTCCGGAAAAGTAAGATTCATTGTTTTTAATGACCAGATTGCGGAGTGTTGGTGAGGCATATTTGTTGCTGATTCCCCCTCCACCATCAGATACGGAAGTGTAGCCGTTCTTTAAAGTAAATCCGTCTAATACAGCGGTACTGTCCATTGCTGTTCCCGAAGTAAATACATTCCAGATAATAGGTCTTGTGTTTTGCCCGTTCAGTACCGAACCTTCTTGAGCAGTTTGATTTGGCAGAATCCTGTTGTCGTCAAGCGTTTTAATATTGTTGTCAGGGTCAAAACCTCCGTAGATTTCTACATTGTTTTTCATTATAAAGCTGTTGTCACTTACGTTGTAGTTGCCGATTGCAACAAATACTTTTTGTACTCCGTTTGTGTGAATAGCATCGTGCAGCCATCCCGTGGCATCTTCCCAACTGCTTCCGTTTCCAGTACCTGTTTCCTTTACATATACAATTCCGTCTGTTGGTGTAATGTTCAATTGGTATTCGTAAGCACCTATGTCAACACTTTGGCTTGAAAGACGGGGGTTGCCTGCCAAATCAGTCCCTCCGGTTCCTCCGTACGGAGAAAGATAGCTGTTATTCCCTGCATTTACAGCTGGGGAGGTCATTGGTATAGTAAAACTGTTATCTGCAAATAATGGATTTACACCTACCAAATTGTTATCATCGCCATTCTCTGTAGAGTAACTTTGGGTAATGCTGTTTTTAAGGGTAATGCCTGCATTAATATTTTCTATATCAGCTCCCGAAGCAGCAGCTTCGTTGTTTTTCTTGTTGTTCCAGATAATGCTGTTATAAATTTCCGGAGCTGCTCCGTTGAGATTAGCCACACCTGCCCCAACCATTACCGGAGCAGCTCCTATAC
>CAZKOC010000164.1:1907-5083 GCA_964554275.1 uncultured Weeksellaceae bacterium | reverse complement strand
ATTCCGTCCACTTGCTTGAGTTCATCCAGAATTTTATCGAGTTGAGATTTATTCTTTACAGAAACGGAAATTTTCCCGTCAAAGATACCATCTTCTTCCGATATGTTGATGCTTCTGATGTGAACATGTAGGTTTGATGAAATAATTTTAGTAACATCATTGACCAAACCGATGCGATCGAGGCCGTGAATATTTAAAATAGCACGGTACAGTTGCGATGACGAATCAATCCACTTGGCTTTGATGATTCTATATGCCTGGTTTGCCTGCAGCGAAACGGCATTGGGGCAATCCTTCTTGTGAACCCGGATTCCCTTTGCCACGGTTACAAATCCAAATACTTTATCCCCCGGAATCGGATTGCAGCAGGAAGCCAGTTCATAATCGAGCTTTTCTTCATCAGGGCCAAATACCAAAGAATCCAGCTTTTGCTTTTCAGGTTCTTCCGTTACTACTGTTTTGGTTCCCATTTTCGGGCGGAACCTGTTTATGAATCCTGTAATTCCGGATTTTCCTTCGGCAAACTTCCGTAAGCTTTTGTTATCGATTTCACCGGTTGCTACTTTGTAAAAAACATCCTGGCTATTTCTGGTTTTGAAAAACAGTTGTAGGTCATTCAGTATATTTTCATTGAAATCAATTTTCAAATGTCTTAATTTCCTGATCAAAATTTCCTTTCCTTCTTCTGAAAGTGCTCTTTTAGCTGCATTGAGTGATGCTTTTACTTTAGAACGGGCTTTACTGGTCACCACAAATTCCAACCAATCCGGTTTAGGTTTCTGGTGAGAGGAAGTGATGATCTCAACCTGGTCACCACTTTGCAATTCATGGCTGAGCGGATACAACTTTCCATTGACCTTCGCTCCCAGGCAAGTATCTCCTATATTACTGTGAATAGCATAGGCAAAGTCTAATGATGATGCGCCTTTGGGAAGAGAATATAAATCTCCCTTGGGTGAAAAAACATAAATTTCTTTTGCGTACAGATTAAATTTAAAATTGTCAATAAATTCAGAAGCATCCTGGGTATCATGATTTTCAAGCATTTCTCTCACCTGGCTGATCCACTCATCTACTTTGGAATCTTCTACCTGGTAATTTTCTTTGTACTTGTAATGTGCGGCAACGCCTCTTTCCGCTAATTCATCCATTCTTTCAGAACGCACCTGAACCTCTACCCATCGGGCCATCGGGCCCATAACGGTGATGTGCAGCGATTCATATCCCGTAGACTTGGGTTGGGAAATCCAGTCCCGCAATCTTTTGGGATTGGGACGAAAGATGTCTGTTACAATCGAATAAATCTTCCAAGCCACAAATTTTTCGTTCTTTTTATCTGCTTTATAGACAATTCTTACGGCAAATTTGTCATATACTTCTTCGAAGGTCACATTCTGAGAGATCATTTTCCTGTGAATGGAAAACACAGATTTTGAACGTCCTTTGATATCAAATGACAAACCCTCTTCTTCTAACCGTTCACGAATCACATTTGAGAAATCTTCTATGTATTTCTCACGTTCTTCTTTGGTTTCCTGCAGTTTACGTTCAATGCTGTTGTATTCTTCGGGCTTGGTATATTTTAAACTTAAATCTTCCAATTCAGATTTTATGTTATACAATCCCATTCTGTGTGCCAGCGGCGCATAGATAAAAATGGTTTCCGAAGCGATTTTGAGCTGCTTGTCTTCGTGCATGGAATCAAGCGTACGCATATTGTGCAAACGGTCCGCTATTTTAATCAGAATCACACGCACATCTTCGGACAAAGTCAAAAGCAGTTTCCTATAATTCTCCGACTGTATAGAAACATCCTGTTTGTTGAGAATAGAGATTTTAGTAAGACCGTCAATGATTCTGGCAATCTTTTCTCCGAATAATTTTTCGATATCATCCAGCGTATAGTCAGTATCTTCGACCACATCATGCATCAACGCGGCGGCGATACTGGTCGCTCCCAGCCCGATTTCATTGGCTACAATTTTAGCTACTTCAATGGGATGAAAAATATAAGGCTCCCCGGTCTTTCTTCGCTGGTCTTTATGGGCATCGACCGCTAAATCAAATGCTTTACGTATGAGTACTTTATCTTCTTTGTTCAGGGTTTGATATGTGTGTTTCAACATATTCTTGTATCGCCTTGAAATTTCCTGGTTTTCCTTTTCGATCGGGTCTAAAATCTTCTCTTCTGCCATAGGTATAAAGTTAGGTATTTTGTTCAAATTTCACAATAGGTCTTTTATCAAAACGGGTGGACGGCCGATGATTGCTTTGTTTCCGTTTACCACAATCGGGCGTTCAATCAGTTGAGGATTTTCAATCATTGCTGCTATGACTTGGTCATCGTTTAAAGGTTTATTTTTGTAATTTTCTTTCCAAAGAGTTTCATTTTCCCGAACCAGATCTATGGGTTTTATTTTTAATTTTTGTATTAATTTTTTCAATTCTTCCGCTGAAAAATTTTCTTTCATATAATTTACTATTTCAAATTCTTTTCCTGATTTCTCGAGAATCGAAAGACCTTCTCTGCTCTTGCCACATTTAGGATTATGATAAATCTGAATCATCTTATTTTCTTTTTGCTTAAATTTATACAAATAATTATCAAATGAAAAATTTACTATACATATTCATTTGTTTACAAATTTTTATGAGTTGCAGTACAAATTTAGCTACAACAAAGGAATCCAACTCACTTTCTTTTGAAAAAAATGAAGAAAATGAATATGATATTATCGTGCTCGATCCGCAGTATGAAACTTATTTGGCAAGTATTGCAAAGCCCCTGAATTTCTATTCAGAAAATTATTATAAAAACAAAAACCAGATTTATGTAACAGAATGGAACATAAGGCATTCACAACCTTTTGCTTACGATCCTGATTTTTATGCCGTGAGGATTGATTATAATTCCAATATGGATTATGGAATCAAATTAGAATACAAACTTTATAATTTCTTTGAATTCATCAAATGGAAATACAAAGTTGATTTAAACTTTGGCAGATAAGCATTATCTTTGCATTTATGTTCAATAGTGACCTTTTAAAAGATTTAAGTCAGAGAATCAACGACTTACATACTTACTTGCAAATCGAAAACAAACAGATTGAAATCGCGAACGAAGAAGAACGTGCCGCTTCTCCTAATTTTTGGGACAATCCCAAAGAAGCCGA
>CAZKOC010000164.1:0-1807 GCA_964554275.1 uncultured Weeksellaceae bacterium | reverse complement strand
GGTGCGGGCGGACAAAATGTAAACAAGGTAGAAACCAAAGTTCAGCTGACACACAAACCTACAGGGATCGTAGTGGTTTGCCAGGTTGAACGTTCTCAGCTTGCAAACCGTGAACGTGCAATGCAGATGTTGAAATCGGAATTGTATAAAATAGAACTCGAAAAGAAAATGGCTGCACGAAGTGAAATTGAAGCCAATAAAATGAAAATCGAATGGGGTTCACAAATCCGTAATTATGTGATGCATCCGTACCAATTGGTAAAAGACGTTCGTACCGGATTTGAAACCAGTGACGTACAATCAGTGATGAACGGAGAAATCGACGAATTCCTAAAAGCATTTTTGATGCTGATGGGGCAGAAACAGGAAACAGAGTAATTCTATATGAAAATCGTAATCGGCGGTGCGGGAGAAGTCGGATTCCATTTGGCTAAATGGTTGTCCAAAGAAATGTTGGATGTAGTTGTAATTGACACTGACAAAGAGAAATTACACAACATAGAAAGCAATCTGGATGTGATGGTTCATCGGGGCGATATCACTTCTTTTGATTCATTAAGAGCAATAAAAGCAGATGAAGCAGATATTTTCATAACCGTTACCCAGCTTCAGAATACCAATCTCACCAGCGCCCTGATTGCTAAAAAGATGGGTGCCAAGCGAACCATTGCGAGAATTACCAATCCTGAATTTTTACGAAGAGAGAATGCAGTTGCAGTTCAACGAATCGGGATTGATGTTTTGATCAGCCCTGAACAGTTAGCCGCTTTGGAGATCCATCAATTGGTTGAAGAATCGGCATTCAATACCATGCATGCTTTTGCCAATGGAGAATTGAAATTATTCGGAACTGTCCTGGACAAAGATTGTAAAGTTCTTGGAAAACAGGTAAGGGAAGTAATTGACGTTTCGAAACAAATTCCTCACTTCATGCCCATTGCCATGATCAGGAATAATGAGCGGGGAATTCATGAAACCATTATTCCGAGGGGAGATACCGTTTATCAATTGAACGATCAGGTTTATTTCATTGCATTGAAATATGCTACTTCGGAAATTTATAATCTATTGGGCAAAAAACAGGAATTTTATAAAAACGTAATTGTTCTTGGCGGTGGAAGCATCGGTAAGAAAACGGTTACACTTTTAAAAGAAAGCAAGCACAATGTGAAGCTGATTGAAAAAGACAGAAACAAGGCTTTTGACCTGGCAGATGAATTAAGCAACATATTGATCATAAACGGAGACGGACGGGACGGTGATCTTCTGGAAGAGGAAGGAATCGGGAATTCAGACGCATTTATAGCAGTTACTGGCAGCTCTGAAGCCAACATCATGTCTTGCCTGGTTGCCAAATCCAAAGGCGTGAAAAAGACGATTGCGCTGGTGGAAAATATGGATTACATACACTTGAGCCAGGAAGTCGGAATCAGCGCATTCATCAATAAGAAATTACTGGCTGCTGACAGCATTTTCCGTTATATAAGAAAGGGAGATGTGGTCGATGTTACGGGGCTTTCTGATGTAGACGCGGAAGTTCTGGAATTTAAAGTGGATGAATTTTCTCCTGTGGTTAATAAAACACTGAAGGAAATTAAACTCCCGAAAGAATCAATCGTAGGGGGAATTGTCAGAAAAAATGAAGGATTCATCCCGACAGGCGATTTCAAAATCATGAGCGGTGACCGTGTAGTTGTTTTCGTGCAGCCTTCTGCCATTTCCAAAATCGGAAAATATTTCCAATGAGAACCATCAATTTCAAAATCATATTTAACCTCATTGGTATGCTTATGCTTATCAATGCACT
>CAZKOC010000163.1:0-5084 GCA_964554275.1 uncultured Weeksellaceae bacterium | reverse complement strand
AACAGTTCTTCTCTTTGGGACAATCTGAATTTTGCTGATGTTGCTGCGATTTCAGAAGAAGTAACAGAAAAATTTATCTCCGGCGAATTTGATCAGGTAAGAATCATTTACAATCAATTCAAAAATGCCGCTACCCAGCTTATAGTTGATGAGCAGTATTTGCCTGTGCAGATTGAAGCAGCAGAAGGGACTACTGCATCTTCCGTAGATTATATCTTCGAGCCTTCAAAAGAAAAAATTGTTACAGATCTGATCCCGCAAACGTTGAAAACACAATTGTACAAAGCAATTTTGGATTCTAATGCAGCTGAACACGGAGCGCGTATGACCGCAATGCACAAAGCGACTGATAATGCTGACTCGTTAAGAAAGGCATTGGTTTTACAATACAACAAAGAACGTCAGGCGGCAATCACCAATGAAATCCTTGAGATTGTGGGTGGGGCTGAAGCGTTAGGTGGATAATATTTATCAAAAAGATAATATTTTTTAAAAGAGACGGACATTTGTCCGTCTCTTTTTTTGATATTTGCGGAATTAAGACCGTAGAGGCTTATTACAATTAATTCATTTATTTAAAAAATGGTTTGGATAATTTTTATTGCAGTTGTTTGCATTTTACTGGCGCTCGATTTAGGTATTTTCAACAGAAAAGCACATGAAATTTCTTACAAGGAGGCCGCCAAGTGGACAACCTTGTGGGTTACGCTTTCCATTCTCTTTTCAGGGGTTATTTACTGGCTTTACTTAAATCAGCATATAGACAATCCTGAAAATTATACCCCCAAAGATGCTTTTTGGAAATACATTCAAGGTTATTTGCTTGAACTCTCATTGTCCGTTGACAACATATTTGTAATTGCGGTCATATTCCGGTCATTTAGCATTCCTAAAATGTACCAGCACAGAGTGTTGTTTTGGGGGATCATTGGTGCGATCGTATTCAGGGCATTGATGATTTTATTTGGAATATGGCTTATCAACCAGATAGATTGGGTAACTTACATCTTTGGCGCATTCTTGATTTATACAGCTTACAACATGGCATTTTCAGGAGAAGAAACGGAATTCAACCCCAAAGATAGCCGTGTTTTTAAAATCGTAAGAAAATGGATGCCCGTTACTCAGAAAATACATGGGCAAAAATTATTTGTAAGAAGATTAGGCATATTGGCAGCCACACCTTTGTTTTTGGCATTGGTAATTATAGAATTCACGGACATATTATTTGCGCTGGACAGTATCCCTGCGGTTTTGGCCATTACTGAAGATCCTTTTATCGTTTTTTCCTCTAACATTATGGCAATTTTGGGATTAAGATCTATGTATTTCTTTTTGGCAAATATTATAGATAAATTCTCCTATTTGAAATACAGCTTAGCGATTATTTTGATTTATGTAGGTATTAAAATGATAATGCACCATTATTTAAAAGAAAATAATTTAGAGATACCGGAGTGGCTTTCACTTGGGATAATAGTAGTTTCTTTAGCGTCAGGAGTACTTTATTCGTTGTATAGAACAAAAAAAAATAACGAATAAGAAAGTTAATTTCGTAAAAAGAGTTGGAAAAATGTGAAATAATGGTTAAAATTGGCTTAAATTTAAAACCACAAATCAAAAATAGATTACTGAAACAAATCAAAGTTATACTATGAGAAAAACTTTACTAGTAATTCTTTTCCTTCAAATTTTCGTACTGGGTTATTCGCAAAGCATTATTGTGAACGGTACTGGAATGCCGGAAACTAATTATGGAGCGGAACAATTACTCACAGATGTTTTACTGGATGGAGGATTATGTTCATCAATATCCAATTTTCAAATAAAAGACAACCCATCAGAACAATTTCCCAGCATAGATAGGAGCTGGGGGTTTTTTGACAGAGGAAATTCAAACTTTCCTTTTCAAAGAGGTGTTGTCTTAACAACCGGGTTTGCAACTGCAGTAGAAGGCCCTAATGACGGGATTCAGTCTGATGGAGGTACCAATTGGATGGGAGATGCAGAAGCAACCATACTTGCCAACGCAGGTACCAACAATGCAACGGTATTTGAATTTGATTTTATTCCGCAGGGAAATGAAATTTCATTCAATTATATTTTTGCATCGGAAGAATATCCTGAATTTTCTTGTGATGCAGATTATAATGATGTTTTTGCATTTATCATTAGTGGTCCCGGTATTACCAATGACCCTGGATTAAGCGGAAAAAACATAGCATTATTACCTAATGGCTTACCGGTAACAATCAATAACGTAAACGACCAGGCGTGTGGAGATGATACTTACTATGTATCAGGCCCATTTGCAGATATAGAACACGGAGGCAGGACAACTCCTTTGGTTGCTTATTCCCAAGTTATTCCGGGTGAAACTTATCACATCAGGTTACTTATTGCAGATGCGGGAGACAGAGCATACGACTCTGCAGTCTTTATAGAAGCAGGCTCATTTAACTTAGGTTCTACGATTATAGATGAAAACGGTGTAGATATAGGAGATAATTTAATGGTATGTGGCCAGGAAGAATATATACTTCAAGTAAATGTAGATGACCCGTCTGTTGAATTCCAATGGTACTTAAATGACCAGCCGATTGATGATGCAACAACCAATGAATTGGTCATTACACAATCCGGAATTTACAAAATAGAAGTAATAAGTGGAGATTGCTCCGCTACAGATGAAGTAGATGTCTTGTTCGGAGATTTGGCAACCAATGGTACAGAATTTACTATTGAAAAAGCGGACATAGGAGGAGATGATGTTGAGAATTTTAACTTAACAGTGATTCAATCCGAAGTGGTTGATAATCCGGCCGGGCTTATATTCAGATATTATGAAACCTATGAAAATGCGGAAAATCAGCAAAATCAGATTACAAACCCGACATCTTATCAGGCAGCTAATGAGGATAAGGTTTATTTAAGAATACAAAATCCGGAAGGTTGTTATCAGATTGTGGAGATAACCTTAATATTAATAGAAGATTGTATCAATCCCGAAGCAGCTTGCCCGGGTGATGATTTTGGATTGAATATTCCGTTTTTAAATGACGGTGAAATTCCTACATCTGCGCCTTCGGGACCTGCTTATGGCTGCTTGGGGTCTGAACCTTATCCAAGATTCTTTTATTTCCAACCTGCTACAAATGGAAGTTTGAATTTTTATTTGAATCAATATACCGAACCTAACCAGGAAGGAGAAGGAATTGACGTGGATTTCATAGTTTGGGGTCCGTTTGAAGATGTCCCTTGTGATTATGAAGACTTGCAGCAGATTGTTAGCTGTAGCTATTCTGCAGATTATGAAGAATATGTAACTATTCCAAATGCTCAGGCAGGTGAAGTCTATATCATGATGGTAACCAATTATGCAGGGACTTATGGAATGTTCGGATATGTAAATTTAATTTTTGATGAAGAAAATTCTACAGGTACATTTGATTGCTCGATTTTAGCGGATTATAGTGACTGTGATAATGATGGTGACGGATTGGTTCAATTTGACTTAAATGCAATTGCAACAGACCTGGCAGAAGGAGATACCACACTGGAAATTACATTCTATTCTACGGAATCAGATGCGGAAAATGATACAGGAAATAACATTTTAACATCTCCATATACAGTTCCAACGACAGCAGGACAAGCTACCATTTATGCTCAGATTAAAAATGCAAATGGAAACATTGTAGATGTTGCAAAAATTACATTGATTGTTTTCGAGGGAGTAGATGGCGCTCAAAATATTGACTATTTTCAATGTGATGCGGGAGGAAACGGTGTTGAGACGATTAACCTGACCCAATTTAATGTGATTGCGAATCCAACCAACTATACAATTCTTTACTATGAAGATGAACAAGATGCTATAGACGGAAATGCTGCAAACATTCCCAATCCGACAGCTTTTGAAACAGGAACTACAACAATTTATGTAAGAATTCAAAATGCAAATGGTTGTTTCACGATTGCTGAGATCAACATAGAAGTTAGTAGCTTGGAGGTGGATTTAGGAGATGACTTCTCTATGTGTGAGGGTGATTTTATCCTGACTGCAGCCGGAGATTTCTCGGATTTCACAAATGTAACATTTACATGGAGAAGAAACGGAACCATTATAGACGGGGAAACTTCCAATACCCTGGCGATCACTCAGACAGGTCAATACAACGTAACAGTAAATACCGCGGAGGGCTGTACAGGTACTGATGCAATCAATGTTACACAAGGTGAAGCTCCAATGATCACTTCAATCAATGTCGGCCCTGATTATGTAATTGTAGAGGCAACGGGAGGTATACAACCTTACCAATATTCTGTAACCGGTACGGTATGGCAGAACAGCAATCAATTTGATTACTTACAGCCGGGGACTTATACCGTATATGTCAGAAGTGCCGAAGGATGTATGGTATCAGAACAATTTGTGGTATTCCAGATACCGACAATGTTTACACCAAATGGAGACGGAATCAATGATACCTGGAGAATCCCTGGATTTGAGATCTATCCCGGATCCAATATTGTTATCTATGATAGACAAGGAAGAATGGTTTACCAGTCTGGAATCACTTCGAGTGATATATGGAATGGATTCTTTATGAATGGTCAGAAAGCACCGACGCAGGACTACTGGTACATTATAAATGTTTCGGACGGTCGTAAATTTACCGGTCATATTACCGTAAAAAGCCGAGGAGAGAAGAATTAATTAAATATGACTTCAGGGGGAAATATTCCCTGAAGTTTTTACAGAATATAAATAGAAAATTTTTTAGCAGATAAATTACTACTAAAATGAAAAGACAAAATATATTACTTACTTTAACACTGAGTTTGATGTCCATTTGTGCAATAGCTCAATCAAGCTTACCGTTCGACGAACAGTATTTTATAATGGATAAATTTCTCGTGAATCCGTCTTTTACCGGAGCTTCAGATGACATCGTCTTCAAAGCGTCTCACAGAAGACAATGGGATAATATGCCAAACAGCCCGGTAACTACGCTTGTCAGCGCACATGCAAACATCGTTGACCGTGTTGGTTTGGGTATGTATTTCATGAATGACCACAA
>CAZKOC010000162.1:1436-5178 GCA_964554275.1 uncultured Weeksellaceae bacterium | reverse complement strand
ACGGTTCTTACACGACGGTTTGACAAGTGGTCAATATCATCCACCTCAGCTTTTGAATTTACCAATTCAATCAAATATTTAATGATCGAAATGATATCTTCTTTGGTAAGTACCTGAGTTTCTTCGGAAATATTTAATCCTAATTTTTTATTTAATCTGTAACGACCTACTTCGCCTAATGAATAACGTTGGTCAGAGAAAAATAATTTGTCAATGATTCCTCTTGCCGTTTCCTCATCCGGCGGTTCCGCGTTACGTAATTGTCTGTATATATATTCCACCGCTTCTTTTTCCGTATTGGTCGGGTCTTTTTGAAGGGTGTTATGGATAATGGCATAGTCTGCCGATTTGTTGTCTTCTTTATGAACAAGAATGGTTTTAACTCCTGAATCAACGATTTGATCTAAATGTTCTTTTTCAATAATTGTTTCACGATCCAGGATAATCTCGTTACGTTCAATAGATACTACTTCACCGGTATCTTCATCTACGAAATCTTCATGCCAAGTGTTCAAAACACGAGCGGCAAGTCTTTTCCCGATTGCTTTTTTGATGGAAGCTTTGCTTACTTTTATTTCTTCCGCCAAATCGAAAATTTCAAGGATTTCTTTATCTCTTTCATAACCGATTGCTCGAAGCAAAGTAGTCAAAGGTAATTTTTTCTTACGGTCAATGTAAGCATACATCACGCTATTGATATCCGTAGCGAATTCTATCCATGAACCTTTGAAAGGTATAATTCTGGATGAATACAGTTTGGTTCCGTTTGCGTGGTACGACTGACCAAAGAAAACACCCGGAGAACGGTGCAATTGTGAAACGATAACTCGTTCAGCTCCGTTTATAATGAATGAACCGGAAGCCGTCATGTAAGGAATCGTCCCTAAATAAACGTCTTGTACTACGGTTTCAAAATCTTCGTGTTCCGGGTCTGTACAGAAAAGCTTCATACGTGCCTTTAACGGAACGCTGTAAGTCAACCCTCTTTCTATGCACTCATCAATTGTATATCTTGGCGGATCTACGAAGTAGTCCAAGAACTCAAGAACGAATTGATTCCTGGTATCTGTGATCGGGAAGTTTTCTGCAAATGTTTTGTATAATCCTTCATTACCTCTTTGGTCAGGCCTTGTTTCCAGTTGAAAAAAGTCTTCGAAGGATTTGATTTGAATATCTAAAAAGTCCGGGAACTGAGATTGTACTTTGGTTGAAGAAAAACTGATTCTTTCTTTGATCTCAGTGTTTTGATTTTTTGTTGTCTTGGTAGCCAATTTCGTACGAATTTTGGTTATTATAACTTTTTATGTGGAAAAAGGCTTAGACCTATCACATGGGTGTGAAGGTCTAAACCTATATGGTTGAGTAACAAATGTTACTTCAATTCTACTTCAGCACCAGCTTCTTCAAGCTGTTTTTTAAGTGCTTCTGCCTCGTCTTTAGAAACTCCTTCTTTTACAGGTTGAGGAGCACCGTCAACTAGGTCTTTAGCTTCTTTTAATCCTTTACCGGTTAAATCTTTTACCAATTTAACTACTGCAAGTTTACTTGCGCCACCTGATTTAAGGATTACATCGAATTCGGTTTGCTCCTCAGCAGCAGCAGTGTCACCACCACCTGCAGCAGGGCCTGCAACAGCAACTGCAGCAGCAGCCGGCTCAATTCCGTATTCTTCTTTTAAGATAGTAGCTAACTCGTTTACATCTTTTACGGTTAGGTTTACTAAATCTTCAGCTAATTGTTTTAAATCTGCCATTTTTAATTAATTTTTTTGTTGAACAACTTTTAGTTTTTTGTTTCAAGTTTCAAGTTCAAAGTTTCAAGTTAATTAACTGCCCTCTACTTTTTACTTTCTACTTTCAACTATAATAATATGAGTGCGTACTACGCTGGTCTTTCTGAAAGGGTTTTCACGATTCCCGCTACTTTTTGGCCACCTGATTGCAATTGTGAAACAACTGTTTTCAATGGTGATTGTAGCAATCCGATGATTTCTCCTACCAATTCTTCTTTTGATTTCAGGTTTGATAAAGCTTGTAATTGCTCATCACCCACGAATACTGCCTGATCAATCCATGCAGCTTTCAAAAGAGGTTTGTCGGATTTCTTTCTGAAAGTTTCAATTACTTTAGCCGGTGCATTTCCTTTGTCGGAAATCATGATGGCCGTATTACCTTTTAGTGAACCATAAAGCCCTTCGAAGTCTTTTGCTTCTACACGCTCCATTGCTTTTTTCAATAAGGTATTTTTTACTACACGAAGTGAGATGTCACTTTTGTAACAAGCTCTTCTCAATTCGGTCGTATTAGATGCGTCTAAACCTGCAATATCAGTAAGATAAACTATGTTTGACTCTTCTAATACAGCGGTTAGATCATCGATCATTTGCGCTTTTTCTTGTTTTGTCATTGCCATAATCAGTTACTTTTATGCGTTTAAACTTTTAGGATCTACTGCAATACCCGGGCTCATTGTACTTGAGATGGTAATGCTTTTCATATATGTACCTTTTGCTGCGGTCGGTTTTAATTTAACCAATGTCTGAACAAGTTCAGCAGCATTGTCTTTAATCTTTTCCGGTTCGAAAGATACTTTCCCGATTGCAGCATGGATGATTCCGTAACGATCAACTTTGAAATCGATTTTACCGGCTTTCACATCAGAAACTGCTTTTCCTACTTCTGTAGTCACGGTTCCTGCCTTCGGATTCGGCATAAGACCTCTTGGTCCCAATACACGCCCCAGCGGACCTAATTTACCCATCACGGCAGGCATGGTAACGATAACGTCAACATCAGTCCAGCCATTTTTGATTTTATCAAGGTATTCATCCAATCCTACATAATCAGCTCCTGCTTCTTTTGCTTCAGCTTCTTTATCCGGTGTAACTAAAGCCAAGACAGTTACATCTTTACCTGTTCCGTGAGGTAGTGAAACTACACCACGAACCATTTGATTCGCTTTTTTAGGATCTACTCCCAAACGAACCGCTATATCTACAGATGCATCAAATTTTGCTGTGTTTACATCTTTTACTAAAGCTGCCGCCTCGTCGATAGTGTATAATTTACTTTTATCTACTTTAGCTTGTGCTTCCTTTTGCTTCTTTGTTAACTGAGCCATTTTTTAAACTTTTAAATGTTTTACTCCGGAGCTTGTCCTCCTTTTACGGTTATTCCCATAGAACGAGCCGTTCCGGCTACCATTTTCATCGCAGACTCTACGGTAAAGCAGTTCATATCTTGCAATTTGTCTTCGGCGATCGTTCTGATCTGATCCCAAGATACTGATGCTACTTTTAAACGGTTAGGTTCGCCTGATGCTTTTTTCAATTTCGCGGTATCCATCAATTGAATTGCAACAGGTGGGGTTTTGATTATGAAATCAAAAGATTTGTCTTGATATACAGTAATCACTACCGGTAAAACCTGACCTTGCTTTTCTTGTGTACGTCCGTTAAACTGTTTGCAGAACTCCATAATGTTAACACCTGCAGCACCTAATGCGGGGCCTACTGGTGGCGAAGGGTTTGCTGCGCCCCCTTTTACCTGGAGTTTTACAACTTTTTCAACTTTTTTTGCCATTTTGTTTTAATTAAAATTAAGCGTATATATTTGGAAGCAGCCTAAATTTTCTCTACTTGCATGAAGCTCAACTCAAGAGGTGTCTTACGACCAAAAATCAACACCATTACCTCTAATTTACGTTTGTCTTCATTTATTTTTTCGATGGTTCCGTTAAATCC
>CAZKOC010000162.1:0-1336 GCA_964554275.1 uncultured Weeksellaceae bacterium | reverse complement strand
TGCACCTTCTCTTTTTGTATTTTTTTTCCGTTTCTGATTTGAATTACTTTTTCCATAGGCACGACAACCTGTCCTATGAAATCTTGTAATTTATGGTACTGAATTTCATTTTCAATGTAAGTTTTCACCTTACCTTCCTGCCCGCTAACGGTTTTTAGTACGTACCATTTTTTATTACTCATAACTTCTTTCTTATCAAATTACTATTTTACCTTAGAAATGTAAAAATGTTTTTAATAACCACATCTCCGAAGAAAGTATCTACCAAATACAAGAAAATTGCTAAGATAACCGTGGCAATAGCTACTATAATTGTATCTTGTTGCAGGCTTGCCCAAGATGGCCAAGTTACATGGTCTCTGAATTCGTAATATGATGCCTTTATATAGTTTATTATTTTCATCTGTTCTTTATTATTACTTTTATAGGTCAGATGGAATTCGCCTATGAACATTTCCGTTTGACTTCAACGTTATTTGTTACGGCTCATTTCATAATTGTATGTAATGCACGGGCACAAGGATTCGAACCCTGACCAGCGGTTTTGGAGACCGCGATACTAACCATTATACTATGCCCGTATGTGAGACAAGGTGCTTTCGGATTTGAGTCGAAAACACCTTTACCTCTTATTGTTTATTTCTTAAAATTAATCAAGAATTTCAGTAACCTGACCAGCTCCTACAGTTCTACCACCTTCACGGATAGCGAAACGAAGACCATCATTCAATGCAATCGGTTGAATTAAATCAACTGTGATTGTCAAGTTATCTCCAGGCAATACCATCTCTACTCCGTCCGGCAATTGGATTTCTCCTGTTACGTCAGTTGTACGAACATAGAACTGAGGACGGTATTTGTTATGGAATGGAGTGTGACGACCACCTTCTTCTTTTGTCAAGATATAAACCTGAGCTTTGAATTTTTTGTGAGGTTTTACTGAACCGGCTTTTGCGATAACCATACCACGACGGATATCTCCTTTTTCAATACCTCTTAACAATAAACCTACATTATCTCCAGCTTCTCCTCTGTCCAAAATTTTACGGAACATCTCAACTCCGGTAATAGTTGAAGTTAATTTTTCTTCACCCATACCTACGATATCAACTGCATCACCTGTATTGATAACACCAGCTTCGATACGACCTGTTGCTACTGTACCACGACCTGTGATTGAGAATACGTCTTCAACCGGCATCAAGAATGGTTTATCCTGGTCACGAACTGGTTGTTCGATCCACTCATCAACCGCGTTCATCAAGCTCATTACAGTTTCAACCCATTTAGGCTCACCGTTCAATGCACCTAAAGCTGAACCTTGAACTACAGGACC
>CAZKOC010000161.1:0-5191 GCA_964554275.1 uncultured Weeksellaceae bacterium | reverse complement strand
GACAAATATATCACCATAAAGGAATACAAAAACATACCGAAATCTTGGTATTTTTTCAAAAATCAGCAGGAATTTATAAAAAATCAGAAAAACGCTGCAAAAAGAATGTTCGGGAAATAAGTTTTAATTCAAGAATATCACACTAATTTTGGATAAAATTTTTCAACATTGATTTCATCTGCTCAATTACGGCTTCAGTTCATAGTTCTCTTATGGGGATTTACAGGTGTTTTGGGAAAATTAATTACCATGGATGCCATTCCATTGGTTTGGTTTCGGGTGCTGGTTGCTTCTGTCGTATTGTTTGCAATCCTTAAAATAAGAAAAATAGGTTTACAAATCGGCCGGAAAGATTTAATGATGCTGTTGGGAATCGGGGTAATCATCGGACTTCACTGGATGGCATTTTTTGGCGCGATAAAAGTTTCGAATGTCGCGGTCGCGCTGAGCACGCTTTCCACCGGCGCATTGTTTTCAGCTTTCCTGGAACCGATTCTCTTCAAAAGGAAAATTAATGTTTCGGAAATAATCCTGGCTGTTATTGTGTCCTGCTGTATCTTATTAATTTATAATGCAAGCCCTGAATATTGGTTAGGAATCGTGCTGGGAGTTATTTGTAGTTTTCTTTCCGCCTTGTTTTCTGTATTTAACGGAAAAATCCATGCGAAATTCCCTTCGCAGAAAATAATGTTTTATGAAATGATAGGCGGATGGCTGGTCGTATGCCTGTTTCTTCCATTTGTGGATGGATTCTCCGTGATAGCCGAAACGTCCTGGAAAGATTTAGGGTTACTGCTCTTGTTAGGAAGTTTATTTACCGCATATCCGATGATAGAATCTGTGAGTTTGATGAAATATATAAGCCCTTTTACGCTATTGCTGAATGTAAACCTCGAACCGGTATACGGAATCATACTGGCATGGCTGATTTTTGGTGAGTCGGAGGAAATGACTCCCCTTTTCTACATTGCTACCGCGATTATGGTACTGGCAATCATTGTGAATGTATGGCTTAAAAAGAAGCCTGATGCATCTTCTTAATTACGAATTAAGTTAAAGAAAATTCTTTTTGTAAGGGTAGCTTTGTCCTAAATGGTTTGCACAAGTGATTGCAGACTTGGATTATATGGAACAAAATAAAACTGATAAAGACCAAAATGGGAATGATATGTCAACAGCACCAATAAAGTGGTGGTGCTTTAACGAAGAATCATCACAAAAAGTGATTCCAATTGTGAAAGAAATTTCAAAAGCAGGACGAAGAAAGCCAATAGGAAACCAAAACTATTATGAAACTCCTGAAGAAAGGCAAAAATACTTAGACAACCAAAAAAAATTTCCAAAAATTCAAACGAAAACACTCATTATTAACGGAAAATTTGACACAAACAACTCTCCAAAATATGCAGAAGAATTGCACAAAGTTTTACCAAACTCAAAACTTGTAATAATAGATGAAGCAGGACATTTTCCTTGGATAGAAAATTCTGGTGGAACACTTTACCAAATTGAGAAATGGCTAAACGAAACCAAAGGAAAATAAAAGACTGCCTATAACATCGCATTGGAAAAATGACAGATTAAAGAGCTAAATTCAAGATTGGTAATTCTTTTACCTCATAAGCCAAGCCTTTATATTTCCTTTTTTCATAATTTAGTAAATAGTAAATGGCTTATACTAAAGTTGGTGAAAAGTTGAAAGTCTCGACTTCCTTTTCTACCACTATCGCCAAGCTACCAGAATGTTATAATCGATAAAACCTATGGAAAGTTCTAAACAATAATTAAAACAGATATAATATGGAAATGTTGGATAAAATTCTAAGTGTAAATCCGAATTATATTATAATCGGATTGCTTGCGGTTTTCTTCACTTTGGAACAAGTTTCCGGAACTCCTTTCTCACTGAAAAAAAGAGGAAATCATCTATTTCAGAATATCCTTTTTCAAATCACACTCACAATACTTAATATATTTTTTATATCTGTACAGGTCTATTGCATCGAGTGGTTAAATTCTAACGAAATCGGATTATTATATCTCGTAGAACTTCCATTTTGGATAAAACTGTTTCTGAGTGTAGCGCTGTATGACTTTACTACCTATTGGATCCATAGAGCGTCTCATAAGAGTCCTCTTTTATGGCGATTGCACAGAGTGCACCACAGTGATACGACAATGGATTCTTCAACTACTTTCAGATTTCACCCATTGGAACTGATTCTTATTTACCAGACCGGAAATATCCTGACAGCAGGGATATTTGGAACAGATATAACTTCAATGGCTTTATATTATTTCATCATTTATATTTTCTTCTTTCTGGAACATTCAAATCTGAAATATCCTAAATGGCTGAACACTACATTAGGACTGGTTTTTGTAATGCCGGACCATCATAGAGTACATCATCACCAGGAGCAGTTTTATACTGATTCAAATTTTGCGGATATTCTGATTATCTGGGACAGGATGTTTGGTACATTTAAGCTAATGCCTGCCGAAGAAATAAAATATGGATTAAAAGAGTTTGAACAAGAAGAAAAACAAACGTTCCTGTATCTTATGAAAAGTCCATTTATAAATATTAGAAGAAATAAATCTGACAATCTGAAATCAAACGAAAATAAAACCAGCACCTAACAATGGAATTAATGGAAAACTCAATTCCGGGAAAATTCCATTTATATTCTCCCCTGCTCCTTCAATTTCCAATAACGAAGCAAGCCTGCAACAGACATCCAGCTTGGGTTTGCGTACTCGTATTTCTGAGCATTATCTTCCGAAACACCCGCATCAAGTAGTTGGTTTTTGGTGTATTGTATGAATTGAGAGGTAATTTCCTCCGGGCTTTGGTTTGCATCAAAGTGAGGTTTCATCCAGCTCGCCCAATCATCCAGAATCAATTCCAATTCCTCGAAATGTTTCCCGGGATTTTCAAACCTTCCATAGTGTGTGAGATAAATGGCTTCAGGATTAAGCTCCTTCATTTTCCGGATGGAATCTTTCCACAGCTCCACGTTGATATCCGGTGGCGGGCAGGGTGGCACCACCGGTCCGTTTTCTATTTTAACTCCGGCTGCGTCACCTGTAAAAATGATTTCTTCCAGCTGATAAGCATTATGATGAACTGCATGACCGGGTGTGTATAATACTCTAAATGCAGAATTTCCAATTAAAATTGAATCGCCATCGTCAACAGCAACTAAAAGATTTTCATCAATCGATTCCATCTTTCCCCAAAGCCTGTCCATATCATCTCCATAAATCATGGCTGCGGAATTCCATAGCTTTTCAGGATTCTGCAAATGCGGTAATCCGGCAGGATGTACATAAACCTTCGTTCCGTTTCGGGCAAATTTCCACGCGGCTCCCGCATGATCAAAATGAATGTGTGAAAGCAGCAGGTGTTTCACATCTCTCCAGTCAAATCCTAAGCTGCTTATTTCTTTTATCAAAGAATCAAAAGTGGTTTCGGGACCGGATTCTATGAGCACCAAACCTTCTGAAGTTTCAATCAAAAATGAAGCGATGGCAGATTCTTCTTCCAAAAAATGCAAATCGAGCGTGTGGATATTGTATGACATATGATTTTATTATGAATTTACAATATATAAAATTATCATGGATTTAGGGAATCATACCTTTACAAAACCTAAATTTTTAATAGCTTTGGAAACCTATTGTTCATGTATGTTTGGTAATTTTCTGTTTCACCGTATGGATAATTCGCAAATCACCGTTTTCCGGATTTTTTTCGGATTGCTGATGATTGCCGAATGTTGGGGTGCAATTGCTATGGGTTGGGTAAAACAAACTTTCGTTGAGCCTAAGTTTACATTTACGTTCATCGGCTTTGAATGGACCAATTTCCTGCTCGGGCAACCGATGTATTATATTTTCGGATTTCTTGGCCTGATGGGATTGCTCATCTGCATAGGTGCCTTTTACCGTATTTCCACGGTCTTATTCGCGTTAGGCTGGTCATTGGTGTATTTTATGCAAAAAGAACATTACAACAACCATTATTACCTGGTAATGCTGGTTGCGTGGTTTATGGCATTCATTCCTGCAAACCGACACAAAGCAGTAGATGTCTGGCTTTGGCCACAGATTCGCTCTAATTATACTTATTACTGGACGCGGCTGTTATTCATCTTGCAATTACTTATCCTCTATACTTATGCTGCGATTGCCAAGCTTTATCCGGGGTGGATGAACGGAGATTTCCTGATGGTCAGGTATTCCGGATTGGGAAGATGGGCTGACAAGAATATACAATGGGATCCGTTGACACACTTTGTACAATCCCGGGAATTTGCACAGATATTTTCCTGGCTGGGATTTGGATTCGATTTATTGATAATTCCCCTGATGCTGTGGAAAAGAACAAGAGTCATTGCTTTTTTCTCTGCTTTGTTTTTTCATATTTTTAATTCGGTTACATTACACATTGGCATCTTTCCTTATTTCGCTCTGGCATTGGCTGTATTTTGTTTTCCACCTGAAATAATCAGAAAAATATTTTTCCCTAAAAAATCCACATTTTTACCCGGTTCTAATGAATTAGGCCCAATTCATAAGAATCAAACAGCTTTTGTTTTTATTTTCTTCCTTTATATTTCCTGGCAAATTTATCTTCCTCTACGTCATTGGCAAATCCCGGGCGATGTGCTTTGGACGGAAGAAGGGCACAGGCTTTCATGGCGAATGATGCTCAGGACCAAATCTGCAACGACCTATTTTTATGTAGTGGATAAGGAAACGAAGAAAAGAGAACGTATAAATTTAAACGATTACCTCACCTATTTACAGCGAAACAGGGTGGCAGGAAAGCCTGATATGATGTGGCAGTTTGCTCAACATTTAAGAAAAGAATATGCTAAACAAGGAAAAAAAATCGAGGTTTATGCTACTGCACGGATTTCTATAAATAGTGGCCCTTATTTCGATTATGTAGATTCCACAGTTGATCTGGCAAATACAAAATGGGAATATTTCGGACATCAGAAATGGATATTACCTGAGCCGGCAGATTACACCCGTATTCCTGAAAACAAAAAACTCCCAAATCGAAATTGATTTGAGAGTTTAATTTATAGTCTAACTTAAATATCTTATGCTTCTTTGATACGCGCTTTTTTACCTCTTAAATCTCTGAAGTAATAGATTCTTGCGCGTCTTACTTTAC
>CAZKOC010000160.1:0-5221 GCA_964554275.1 uncultured Weeksellaceae bacterium | reverse complement strand
TGCCGATTCTCAATTTATCCATTTCAAAAGCGACATAATCACCATGGAAATTCCCGCCGTGAAAGACATTTTTAGATTCTACATCAACAATCGGATTGTCATTGGCAGAATTTACTTCTTCTATAAGAATCTTTTTGGCGTTTTCCAAAGTTTCGTAAATCGGTCCCAAAATCTGGGGCGTACAACGGATGGAATAGTATTCCTGTAACTTATCTTTGAAAATACTTTCCTGGTTTTTACCGTTGTACAAGTGATCTTCTCTTTTTCGGATCAATTTACTCCCGGCAATAAATTCGCGTAACATTGAAGCAACTTTTTGCTGGCCGCTGTGTTTCTTTACGCTGTTCAGATTTTCGGAAAGATGATCATCATAAGCGCGCATGATTTCATTGATCAGACCGGAACAAAAAACAGACCATTGGAACAATCGCTCTGCATAAATTATATTCACGATTCCGATTCCGGACATGATTGAAGTTCCGTTCATCAATGCAAGTCCTTCCCGCAGATGAATTTTCAGTGGTTCTAATCCTTCTTTTTTAAAGACTTCTTTTGTTGGTCGTTTCTTTTCCTGGTAGTAAACTTCGCCTTCTCCGATTAAAATCAAAGCCAAATGTGCGAGCTGAACCAAATCACCGCTTGCGCCTACACCACCGTGATGGTAAATAACAGGTGTAATGTTTCGGTTGAGCAGTTCTCTCATCAGTTCAATTGCGGATGAATGAATGCCCGAATGACCAAGAGAAAGCGTATTCATCCGAGCCAAAATAGAAGACTTTACATATATTTCACCCAGTTCTTCTCCCATCCCGGTGGAATGACTTCGAATCAGGTTATACTGAAGCTGGATGGTGTCTTCATCACTGATGCGGTATTGAGCCATCGGCCCAAATCCGGTATTCACACCATAAATAATTTTATTTTGCGCGAAATCACACAGAAAAGTAAAACTTTCAGTTACCCTGCTTAAAAGCGAGTCAGACAATTCCACTTTATCTCTTTCGAATAAAACGGAATGAAAATCTTTCAGTGAAATTGATTCGTTTAATATAGTCATACTAATCTGTAATTTTTTTGCAGAGAGGACGCAAATTTAAGAATAACTATTAAATTTGAATGAAAATTAAGACTTAAATAAGAACATGAAAACTGAAAATGTAGATGTCCTCATCATAGGAGCAGGACCATCAGGAGCTGTTGCGGCTTCTATACTTCATCAAAAAGGTATAAAAATAAAGGTTGTTGAGAGGGAAAAATTTCCCCGTTTTATGATTGGTGAAAGCCTGATTCCCCGTTGTATGGACAATTTTGATGAAGCCGGATTTATAGAAGGGGTTCTAGAAAAGAATTTTGAAAAGAAATTCGGGGCAAGATTTTTAAGAGGAGATGAGGTTTGTAATTTTGATTTCAGTCAGAAGTTTTCAGAAGGCTGGGACTGGACCTGGCAACTACCCAGAGCCGAATTTGATAAGACTCTCACCGACATTTTACAAAGCAGGGGTGTCGACATAGAATTTGAAACAACGGTTGAAAATGTGGTTTTCAACGGCACGGATTCGCTCACAACAGTTTCCAATGCACAAGGAAAAAAAGAAATTCATGCTAAATTCATTATAGACAGCAGCGGTTACGGAAGGGTATTGCCGAGATTACTGGATTTGGATGCGCCAAGTTCCCTGGACCCGATGGCTGCCATTTTTGTGCATTTGGATGACAAAAGACGTCCTGAAGGTGTAGAAGGAACACAAATCACTTTTGATGTTCTGACACAAAGAAACTGGTTTTGGGTAATTCCTTTTTCAGAAAACCGCTCCTCTCTAGGGTTGGTTTGTCCAAAAGAATATTTGGAATCTATAGATACGGGAAACAATACGGAGACTTTCCGAAATATCATTCGCGAATCCGATTATTATAAAGAAAGGTTTGACGGACTAGATTTCTTATTTGAACCCAAAAAGATTGTGGCTTATTCATCTGCCGTTAAAAAATTGTACGGCCCCGGATTTGCTTTGACGGGGAACAGCGCGGAATTTTTGGATCCGGTGTTTTCTTCCGGAGTGTGTTTTGCTTCGGAATCAGCCGCTCTGTCGGCAAAACTGATAGCCCGTCAGTTAAATGGCGAAAATGTCGATTGGGAAACGGAGTATGAAGAATATATAATGTATGGGGTCAGTGTCTTCCGTTCTTATGTAAAAACATGGTATTCAGGAGAATTGCAAAAATTATTTTTTCATCCGGAAGTGAACGAAGACATTCGAAGAAAAATTTGTTCCGTTCTGGCTGGATATGTGTGGGATAAGGAAAACCCTTTTGTAGCCAAGCATGACAGAGCCGTTCAGGCACTTGCGTACACACTTCCTTGATGAATTTTAAACTTCAACATAGATTATTTTTTGTTGGAATAGGAATCCTTTTTCTTCTTCATTCTTGTGCGGGCTCTAAAGAATTACCCCGATTTGAAAAATATTCTTCTGAAATTCCTGAAAGGGAAATGATTTCAGAAAATCATTACAGGGCAGGGAACAATCAACTGATAAAAAATCAACAGGGAATTTGGGAATTGTATGTAGAAGGCAACCCATTGGAAAGAGGATTTTCTAATGGATTGCTGACCCAGGAGTTGATTTATAAACAAGAATCCATATTTGTTTCCAAAATAAAAGAATTGGTTCCTTCTGAATTTTACCAAAAAATCCTGCGCCAATTTTTGAAATATTTCAACCGGAAACTTGATCATAATATCCCTGAAGAATACAAAGTTGAAATCTATGGTATTTCGCAATATTCCTCAGATGAATTCAACTTTGTAGCGGAACCTTACTGGCGTACGCTTTATTTTCATGCAGCTCACGACATCGGGCATGCTTTGCAGGATCTTGCGATGGTTGGTTGTACGTCGTTTGCGGCTTGGGGAAATCATACACAGGACGGGCAAATGCTGATAGGAAGAAATTTTGATTTTTATGTAGGAGAGGACTTTGCCGAAGAAAAAATAATTGCATTTTTCAATCCGGACAAAGGATACAAGCATGCGATAATTACCTGGGCGGGAATGATCGGTGCCGTTTCAGGGATGAATGAAAAAGGATTGACAGTTACCATCAATGCGGGAAAGTCTTCCATTCCGATGAAAGCCAAAACACCGATTTCACTTTTGACCAGGGAGATTTTGCAATATGCATCTAACATTGGCGAAGCGATTGAAATTGCTCAAAAAAGAGAAGTTTTTGTTTCGGAATCAATTATGATTGGGAGCGCAGAGGATAAAAATGCGGTTTTAATCGAAGTTTCACCTAAGAAATTTGGGGTTTATCGCATAGAAAGTTCTGCTGAATTGCTGGTTTGTTCCAATCATTTTCAAAGTGAATCCTATCTTGCAGATAAGAAAAATTTGAAGACCATTGAAGAATCCCATACACAATATCGATTTGACCGAATGAATGAACTTGTTGATGAAAATCCTAAAATTACCCCTGAAATTGCAGCAGAATTTCTTAGAAATAAAGAAGGTCTGCACGATTTGAAAATCGGTTATGGAAATGAGAAAGCCATCAATCAATTATTGGCTCACCATGCGGTCATCTTTAAACCTGAAGAAAGATTGATGTGGGTTTCGGCAAATCCATACCAATTGGGCGAATTCGTCGCGTATGATTTAGATGAAGTTTTTGATAAATTTAATTCTTATGAATTGATAAGCTCTATGGCAATTGATTCACTTGCAATTCCAGAAGATGAGTTTGTTCATTCACAGGATTTTCAGAATTATTTATTGTTTAAAAAGAAATTGGATGAGTTTTTATATAAAATAGATTCAGGCGAATTCATTTCCGGCGAAGAAATTCAATCATTCATCCAGTTAAATCCTGATTTTTGGAAAGCCTATTATGTCGCAGGAGAATATTATTTCAATCAAAAAGATTATGAAAAAGCGTTGCAGAATTACCAGCTTGCAATGACCAAAGAAATTACTACATTGCCCGATAAAGAATTGATTCGGAAACGAATCAGAAAATGTGAAAGAAAATTAAAATGATCCCGGTTCCCGAAATAGAAAAGAAAAGTTTAGAAGAAATCAAAAGCTTTCAGGAAAAATTGTTGAAAAAACAATTGATTTACCTGAAAGAAAATTCCCCTTATTATTCCAAATTATTTCAAGATCATAAGATTGATATTGAAGAAATTAAATTTATAGAAGATTTAACCGAAATTCCGGTTACGACCAAAGACGATTTACAAAAATTCAATGATGAATTTTTATGTGTCGGAAAACCTGACATTGCTGATTATGTAACGACTTCCGGAACTTCGGGCGATCCGGTTTGGATTGCGCTTACTGATAAAGATTTAGACAGGCTGGCATACAATGAGGAGCTTTCTTATCAATGTGCCGGATTGACGGAGGAAAGCACAATTCAGCTCACAACTACTATTGACAGAAGGTTTATGGCGGGGTTAGCTTATTTTTTAGGAGCGAGAAAAGCCGGAATCGGAATTATCAGAGTCGGTTCGGGAGTGCCTGAATTACAATGGGATACCATCGAACGGGTTAGGTCTAATGCTTTGGTTTGCGTCCCTTCTTTCCTGTTGAAAATGATAGATTATGCAGAAGAAAACGGAATTGATTATAAGAATTCAAGTATAAAAAAAGTAATTTGCATCGGAGAGCCTCTTCGAAATCAGGATTTTACACAAAATACTTTGTCAAAAAGAATTACAGACAGGTGGGACGTGCAATTGTTTTCGACTTATGCTTCGACGGAAATGGCAACGGCTTTTACGGAATGTGAATTTGGAATGGGAGGGCATTTGCACCCGGAATTGATCATAGCCGAATTTTTAGATGAAAATGATAAGCCTGTCGAAAACGGAGAAGCGGGCGAATTGACCATTACGACACTGGGCGTTGAAGCTATGCCGTTACTGCGTTACAAAACCGGCGATATTATTAAGCCTCATTTTGAAAAGTGCGGGTGTGGGAGAACCGCGTTGCGTCTGGGTCCTCTTGTGGGACGTAAACAACAAATGATAAAATACAAAGGAACAAGTCTTTATCCGCCGTCTCTACTTGATTTGCTGAATGATTTTGAAGAAGTGGAACATCATGTCATAGAAGTTTTTTCAAATGAAATGAATGAAGATGAAATTCACGTAAAGATTTTTTCGAAAAATGAATCGGAAGAATTACACGATAAGATAAAAGACAGGTTTCGTTCAAAGG